>JBBIVF010000006.1:0-29736 GCA_037439845.1 Candidatus Woesearchaeota archaeon | reverse complement strand
ATTTTAATTCATCATCAATAATCTCAGTTGATGCAAGCGGCGGTTATCTATGGGAAGCCATTGCATTAACAAGTTCAGTTGATTACTATGTCCTTGGTTCAACGAATATGTGCAGGAGAAACAAACACACCTGGCTAAGCTTGAAAGGTATAGAAGAATATATAATTTTGCTAAATTCAACAAACCAAATATGCAGAGAATATATGAAAGAGAATTATCCTGATTTCACTGTTACTTACATAAATAATTCAGATATCCATAAATATCTAATAGATAAAGCAGAAAGAAGATTTCATAAATTGGATTTTCTCTCTAAATATTCTGCCAAAATCATTGCAGTATTCTCATTTTTTGTGATTTTTTTCGCACTCGGATTTTTAACATTATTCACATTTGAGCACAAAAAACTTTTCATAGTTACGATAATCATAGGTTTATTGATGATATGGCTTGTGTTGGCATACTATATAGTAACAGGAAATTTATTCCATATGCCTGTGGCTCATCATGGCACTTTTGCACAGCAAGCAACAATAACATCACAATTAGCACCAGGCATAATCTCAGGAGGCAATAATCTAAGGAACTTATTTGGTTTCAGCGGAGTGCTTTTTGTTATTCTATTCTCTGCACAGCTAAGAAAGAAACTTGATTTGAGATTAGTGCTGCTTCCTGTCATATTGTACTTATTGATGCTCTCCATACCATTAACAGAATTTGATTATAAGAGAACAATATTGACAAATATCGCAGATGAAGCAAATATTTATGACCAGATGATCAGCTCTGATTTTTCCCCTAAGGAATATTATACTGCGCTAAGAGAAGGAGGTTTTTCACAAGCTAACAAATATGCTTGCAGCACGAACATAAAATATAATGATTTTTTAAGCAGATTACTAAGGTGTCCGAATGAAGAAGAACTTATCATTAACTAAAATAATATTTGGCATAATATTAATAATACTAATAGCTTTACCTATTGTCTCAGGAATAGGTATTGAGGTTATGAAAGAAGAATCTATGAAAATATCAAGAGGCATGACCTTGTTCTTTACTTCTTTGATATTGTTAGTTGCTTTGCCTTTTTTTAACAAACAATTTGCGTCAATCATTCTATTCTTAGTGGCATTAGGGCTAGCAAGAGGATTCATAAGAGTTGCTGAGCAAGATATTGTCAGGACTTACATGTCAATGATATTTGGATTGAAATTTGGCCTTAAATTATTGATTCCATTAGTACTAGCAAATATAATCATAGTTATATTATTCTGGATATTCGGCTCTTTAATAAAAAAGGATGTAAGAACACTTGAGAATATTCCTCGATTCAAGAAAGTAAAAACAAATTTATCAGAAAAGCAGATTGCTTTGGCAATGGATTATGGAGTGAAAAAAGGATTCAGGATGAAGGAAATAATAAAGGCATTAAAACTTAAAGGAGCATCATTAAATCAGATAAATAATTCAACTTATTTAGCAGAAGTAAGAACAAGAAAAATATTCGAACATTTCAGGAATGCATTGATATGTCAATGGATAATGCTCATAACCTCTGTGATTACCTTATTGTTTCTAATTTTTGATTTTTTCAATCATAAAGAAAAAGAATTCACAATATATCTATCATTATTGTTTGCTATCATCCTAATCTGTTTTGCATTGATGAAAATTAACCAGAAAAAAGAAAAAGAAATAATACAAGATATTCAAGAGATGAGGAGAATATGATACAAGAATTAGCAAACTTTGTCAAAAGAATCGTAAAAAGATTATTTGCCTGGGCAGGAAAATTATATCTTAAGTTCCAGAGATATTATAATCTGCCATTAATAGGTCTTTTGTTGATTTTCATCTTTAATTACTCTATACTAAACCATAAGAATGAACTAGAGCAATATGCAAGGCAAGGAATAGCTTTTCAGCTGACAACAGGTGTTTTATTACTAATATTCGCATTAGTCAAATATTTAATCTGGTTTTTCATTAATATTAAACTAATAGATAATATTATTTTATATTCTATTAAGTTATTTTTACTTGTCATTTATATCCAGATGCTTTATGTTTTCATCACAAAGAAGAATTATATCTTATCAAAAATGTGGAATTACTTATTTGATAAGTTTTTTTGATTATTTAATATTTATTTTTATCTTCCTGTTTATATTTTATGAGGATTTATATTAAAAACTAAGGGACATATTTATAAATAATAAATTTCAAAAAAATACCTAGTGAGGAAAAGATAAGTATGAGAAGAGGTGTTTTGATAACATTAATTTCTATTATGTTATTATTTATAATTTTGTTGTTTGTAAAAGCCCAAACAAATCTTATGACTTGCTCCTATGGTTGTCCGCTTGATTATATCTGCATTGAACCCTGTGGGTTTTTATGTTATCATGTCAATGACACTGACTGGGACAATGATACTGTAAATAATAGCGAAGATGATTGTCCTTGTGAGCCTCCTTTGACTAGAACAGCCACATCACAAACTTTCACAAAACAGATATTAAGGATGAATCTTTCTCCCACTTGGTATTATGATTTTTACGATAATATCTCGCAATGGAATTTCGATGCTAGAACAGTCAATATTGTAACTCCATCAACTCCATTACCTCCATTTGACAATATATCATACTGCCTCTGGGATGATGGCACAAAATGCGGAACAACAAATTATCTTTTTCAAACACCATCCACGTTCAGTGTGGCAGAAAATGGCACTTATTTACTAGCTGCAAGATGCCAAGCACATAATTATTCTGATGCTTATGGTTTCAACATCTCTTCTTTAAGGCTGTATCCTGGAGGAACTGAACTGGTTTCTTCAGAGATACGTGTTCCTTGTCCTGAGAACATGACTGTGTATATAGCAAACATCACCTTATACACAGACACAAATTATTTTTTCAACGGAACATTCTTTGATGTTGATGGAGATGAAGGAGAATTAGTGTTGTACAAAGAATATTATGTATCTAACACATCTGCTTTTGAGACATTAGGTTGCTGCGCTGCTTTCAACATAACTGCAGATGCAGGTTCAGAAAACTGCGAGATAACTGCAGGAGGTATTGATAATGGCACAGCTGTATGGATATATGATGCTGCCTGCGCAGATACATTAAATATTTCTTATCAAGATTATACCGCAATAATGAACAATTGCACGCCAATAAAATACTGCAATCTAACTGATTCAAATTGCATTCTAGGAATGCAAATAGGAAATTATATCCTGATATTAAACTCCACACCAGTTTTAGGAGCATCAAGCAATATAACTGAATGTGGTTATCTTATTCCTGTCTGGATTATAGGTGGAAATTATACTGATATAATCGTGCCTCAAGGAGTTTATGAACCTTGTTGCTTGGATACAACAATTACCACTGATTGGAGCTTATGCGATGATTATTGGTATGATGCATCTTATACAGGAGAGATTGTGAATTGCGAGTATCCTGGATGGAAATGGGGTGCTGGCCAGTATGGAACTAACATGCATAATTTTACCATAACCTTAAACAGAATCTATGCACCCGCAGGCTCAACAATAGATTGCTATATTAATATGTCTGATGGCACTATACTGCTTGTTTCAGGAACAGTATCTTCATATATTCCAAATCAATCAATAAATCTTACGCATAGAATAGAAAGAAACCACTCTGATTTTTGGTTTGGTGATTGGACAACTGACCCTGACTATATGACTTATGATAGTACCATAAATCAGGATAATGAATGGGAGCTGATTAATTGCACTGTGTATAATGCAACAGACGAGATATGCCACGGCACTCCTAACAGGACAAGAATATATGTACATCCTAATTCCTGGACCTATGAGAATTTTTTTGGAAATGATGACTATACAAGAGCATATGACTGCTTTTCAGGTTTTGCAGGCAGATATTTAGAAAATGATGTGGTTTGTACTGACTTAGGAGATTTGCAGTTCGTAAATGATATGGCAGGAGAGTATTATGTGGAGGGAAATTGCTGGGATAATATTGATAATGAGCCCTATAATGGAGATATTGATTGTGTTGACTATGCTTGTCAAGGAATAACATATTACCTTTGTCCTGATGCAGAAAATTTCTCTCTTTATCATCCTCCAATACAACCTGGTGGCTTATCTCTCTTGAGTTTTGCCAAGAAAGGTTTTGGTTTTTTGAGATATTTGGGAAAAGCCATCTCAATAGCAATAACCGAGATAAGAAAAAGTTTTTTGGGACTTTACTCATTAACAGAATCTGACCTTTACTGCGGTAGAGAGAATATCTGCAAAGGCACATTGAACTTTGGTGCGTATTCTGTTAATTACAAATACACTGAAGTAACACACCCGAACGGCACATTCAAGATAGTTTTTGACCATGGCACAGATACTTTTTCATTGCCTAATGTTCTTATAGATAGAGTTATATGGAATACTCTATCTCCTATCTATACGCAAAACATAACAACCCTTATAACAACATCTGGATTTTCAATAGCAGCTCCTGGCCATAATGCTTTGCCTCTTGGAGGAGTTTCTATGGCTTCTAATGTATCTTCCCTAAAAGCAAATGGTACTGGTTCAAATTTCCTGTTTGTAATGGGAGCAAGGCTAAACAATTCAAAGATAACCCGTAATGATAATCTGCAGATTGCAGTTGCATTTGGCGGTTCAAATTCTAATGATATCATACGTACTTTCACAATTGATGAACAAGGTCCTTCTAATAATAATGAAACTGAATCAATACTGCCTAATGAGTATAATGAGATATTAGGCACGCAACTAAGCAATAATACCTGCAATGACGGAGAAGATAATGACCTTGATTTCCTTATAGACAGCAAGGATCCTGATTGTAATGGATATCAGATAGGTGTTAATCCAAAAGGCATGCCAGTATATGCGCAAATGAATGAGACTATTTGTTATGATGGAATAGATAATGATGATAATAATCTTACTGATTGCGAGGACCCGCAATGCGAAGGTCTTGTTGGCGCTTATATTGTTGGTGGAGAGCCTGTAAAGTATGTCTCTGGCTCAACAACAGTACTTTGCAATAAACCTGAAGGCACAACAAACTATATAACTAGTTGCACTGACAGATTTGACAATGATGCTGACAATAATTTCTACTATGGAATTGGATGCAATGGCACAAGTTGCAGAGCACAGAATATTGATTGCTATGACGGATTTTCCTGCTGGGGAAGAGGAGGTTTAGGAAAACCCTGTCCGAAATTTGAGCTTAATTGTAGTGACTCATTAGATAATGATTATGATGCTGATTCTCCTGCTAACTGGCTAGGCATACACATTCCTGATCCTAATCTTGATAATAGTGGTGCAGACTGCGATGATTATGATTGTTATGGAGCAGCAAACTGTCCATCTAATGAAGGCAGAGATCCTGATAATTATTCATTGACAGGCACAATTGCTGCTAACCTGACTTGTTTTGACGGCATAGACAATGACCTTGATGCATATGTCTGGAATGGAATAAATGATTATGTGCTTAATGCAGCAGGAGGAATAGATTGTAATGACCCTGATTGTGAGGGAGTATCAAATCCATTGACAGGAGAAGCATGTCTTGGTTCAGAGTTCCTGCCTTATTATGATGACAATGAATCATATCATCATTTCTGTAATAATTATGTAAATGATACTTATCTGGGAATACCTTTAGACGATGATTTTGATACCTATATTTTACCTGCACCTGAATTGGCAGGAGCTAACTGTTATGATTCATTCAACGGACCTCCCTCTCATCCAACAGATTGCTGGGCAATATTTGGTGTTGCCGGACCTTGCCCGAACATTGAGAATATAACCTGGGATTCCTGTGCGGATTTATTGAACAATGATTATGATAATGGTACTGGAGGTTATTCAAAAACAAACGATTTTATAGAAAGAGATTGTGCTGATACTGATTGCTATAATGGAAGAGAACTTGGTGATTACGAGGGAGATAGATGCGAGTATGAACAAAATGAAATAGCCTGTTTTGATAATTTTGATAATGATGCTAATACTTTCATTGATTGCGAGGATTCGAAATGCGCAGGCATAAATAGCACAGATGGCAGAAAATGTGAAGCAAGTGAAGTATCCTGCTGGGATGGATTTGATAATGACGCAGACGGGTTGTACGACTGTGCTGATATTAACTGTAATAATTTTATAAATTGCAGTAATATGAGTTGGAATGTTTCTACTGATCCTGATTGTATAGATATTAATGTGCCTGTTATCACAACAATAAATGTTTCTACAGAAGTGCCCCTAACAATAAATTACACAGAAACTATTTACGAGAATGAAACTTTTTGGTTTAATGTTTCTTTGCCAGGTTATAATGAAATATCCGGACTTTACCTTAACTTCGGAACCTCGACATTGCCCTTCCCGTTTAATGTTACAAGATGCTTTTTAATGGGAGAAAGCGCGCCTTATTTCATAAAGAGAGATTACCATAATTATTCAGTTAATCCGCCGAGAAATTATTTCCAAGTACAACCTAATACAAGCTACAGATACCCAAATCCAACTCCTCCTCCTTTGTTTTTGTATAATTTCACAAATATCTCGTTGGCAATAGGTTGCAATGGCACTGATATTCTAAACGACTCTGAATTTGTACAGACAAATTTCACTGTTTCAATAACAGGAGGGATAAATAATCAAACAGTTGGATTTACTTATACTCCCTTTGATGTTTTCATATTAGAAGATGGACCTCCTGTGGCAGAAAACATAACAACAACTAATACTAATAATATAACTAATGTTACATATGGCGAAGAAATTGATATAATTACCTATATAACAAACGAAACTTCACAGGTCTGTGCATGCAACTACACTATCTATGGCACAAATTACACCAACTCTTACATAACAAACGGCTCTTGCATATTCGAGTTTGATGATACCTATCAAGACTTAGAAAATATCACAATATGCGTGAATGCATTGGATGTATATGGCAACTGGGGTAATGTTACTTGCATAACAATAACAATATACATACTTCCAAGAATGGAACAATACAATAGATTGCACAGACCTTGGTATAATTCTACGATAACAAGTGTAGAAATAAGCAATATAAGCTTCATCACAGGAGAAGGTGATGATTTCAATGGCAATGACTGCATTGTACATGTATATGAGGAGGATGAGAGTGAAATATACAGCGCAAATCTTGGACCTGGAATAGATATAGATAATGAAAAAATTTGTTCTGGTAACTTTACATTGCCATCTAATATCTCAAGTAATGATTCAATATATTTCATAAGAATATCTGCTCAGGATTCAGACGGAGATATTGCTTACTCAGATAGAATTGTTTTTTATGTATGCAATGACCTGACTTCACATTCACAGAATCCTGCAACATACAACCAATGGACTTGTGCTAAAGCTGACTTTGACCTTGACAATGCACCAGAAGGACTCTATACCGGACTTTACACAAATGGAGCCATGCAGCAACCTGCAGATAATTGTATAGGTCTGTATAATCCATGGCAGTATGATTTTGATGCAGATGGAGTTGGGACAGAATGCGATAATTGTCCAGATGTCTATAATCCTACTCAAATTGACTCTGATAATGATGGTTATGGAGATGCTTGCGACAATGTCACTCCTCCACACCCACCAAAACCGAAAAAACCAAAAGGCTCAAGATTATATTGCGGAGACGGAATATGCTCGCCTGCAGTTAATGAGAATTGCGAGAATTGCTGGGAAGATTGTGGAATGTGTCCTGTTGCGCCAGAAATAATGCCTCCAGAACCTGAAAAAGAAAAAGCAAAATATAAGGCATTTGCACAGTATTTCAGTATTTCAAGAGCAGGACCTTGGTGGCTTGTCTTTGCATTGTTCCTCATATTACTGCTCCTGCCATTGTTCATTAGAAGAGCTGTTGCAGATGCGCATTTCTTTGAAAAAGCAATAAAAGAAGAGAGAAAAGATTTCCTAAACTTCTTCAGGAAATATTATGTGACTGAGCAGGTTTTCGAGCACGTAAAGAAATTTGTGGATGAGTATGAAGAAAAGAAGATAAAAGAATTAGAAGCACAAAACAAGACAATAAACAGAGAAGATTTGATAACATACAAACTGTTAGATAAATTAAAAATCAAGAAACTGAATGACAATAATTTAAAGAAAGCAGAAGAAATAGCAGTGCGGATCAGGATGAATCTTGAGTCAATGAAAACAGTCTGGCTCTCCAGAGTGATTTTCGCACACTATGTCTGCACAACAAGAAGCGTGCTAGAGAAATCAGAATGGCGGCTTTATGATGTGATAGAGCCTAAATTTGATGATGCAATATCTGTTAGGATAAAAGAGAAGAAATTTAAACACAAGGAGTTTATCCTTATCTAAAATGTATTATTTTGAAGACATAGACAATTTTTATGTACTTGATGAAAAACTTAACATAGTTGAGAAAATAAAAGCAAGCAGTAAAGAAGAGTTAATAAAGAAATACAGGCCTAAGAAACTTGAAGAAGAGTGGCAATTCGAGAAAGTGCTTGAGAAGATTTCTCCTAAAAATCTTAAACAAATAAGAGAATTCTGTATAAAAGATACAAAAAAAAAGTTACAGCAAGGAGTCACTCAAGATATGCTGATTATCCAGACAATAAATAATATTGAAGAGCTGGACAAGACAATAAACCTTCATGCCAAAAGACTCAGAGAATGGTTCTCATACTATCTACCAGAACTGATATTTGAGGTTGAAGACAATAATGCTCTTGTTTTGAATATTCTCCAGAACAGCAAAGAACAATTGATGAAAAAATTCAAGATACAAGAGACAGTAGGCAGTAAATTAGAGCCTAAAGATATAGATGAGATGAAAAAATTGGCTGAGCTAATAATAAAATCTTTTGAATTAAAAGATACTCATTTAAAATATCTTGAATCAGTGATGAAATCAGCATGCCCCAACTTATTAGAACTTGCAGGACCCTCAATTAGCGGCAAGTTGATTGCACAAGCAGGCTCATTGAAAGCATTAGCAGAATTTCCTTCAAGCACATTACAATTACTGGGTGCAGAGAAGGCACTGTTTAGGCACCTGAGAAAACATACAAGGCCTCCAAAATATGGCATAATATTAAATCATCCTGTTGTTGCGCAAGCAAAAGAAAAAGGCAAAGCAGCAAGAGCATTGGCATCAATACTTAGTATTGCTGCAAAAGTTGATTATTTCAAGGGAGAATTCATTGCTCAAAAATTAAAGAAAGATTTAGAAAGAAAACTAAAATGAAAACGATAATCAGTTCAAAATTACTTCGCTTCGCTCAGCGAGCATCAAACTTCGCTTTGCAAAAATCAAATGCAATTGTGGCACCTTCCCGGATGGAGCATCCCCTTCCACAGGCACAAGTAATAGCTCATAATCGCTTCGTGAATGATGCTCGACATTTTGAACTGAATTGAGAAAAAATGAACAAGACAAAATTTCCAGGGATATTTGAAGAGAAGATAAGAGGTAAAACCCAGCTATACACTGAAAATTTAGTACCAGGAAACAAAGTATATGGAGAAGAGCTTATTAAGGCAGGTAAAACAGAGTATAGGTCTTGGGACCCTACAAGGTCAAAACTAGCTGCAGCCATACTTAAAGGAATAAAAGAAACAGGTTTAAGAAACGGCTCTAAAGTTTTGTATCTAGGTGCTGCATCTGGTACAACAGCATCTCATGTCTCTGATATTGTTGGAAAAGAAGGATTTGTGTATGCTCTGGATTTTGCATATAGAGTTGTAAGAGACCTGTATTTTGTTGCTCTTAAAAGAGAGAATATGGCTCCAATGCTTTTTGATGCTTCATTTCCTGATTCTTATTCGCATATTGTAGATAAAGTAGATGTAGTATATATGGATATTGCACAGAGAAATCAACTAGAAATATTTCTGAAGAACATCAGAATGTATCTGAAGAAAGGAGGCACAGGCCTCTTATTCTTGAAAGCAAGGTCTATTGATGTATCAAAAAATCCAAGACAGATTTATGCTGAGGTGAAAAAAGAGCTTGAAAAACACATAAAAGTAGTTGAATGGAAAGAGCTAGATCCATATGAAAAAGACCATTGTGTTTTTGTGGTAAAAAAATAGACGAGAAAAAGAATGAAATTTCTTGTTATAGGCGATTCTTGATTTTTGAGAATGGCATAAAAAAATATAAATAAGTGTTGAAAAATAACAAAAATTATCTTTTGAAATTTCCTCCTTCTATTCTTATTGCTTTTCCATTCAGCAGAGCATCAGCTATCTTTTTCCTAGCAGAGATAAGGGCTCTATGAAAAGTTGGCTGAGAAATGCCCATTTTCTTAGCACATTCTTCTTGTTCAAGGCCTTCGAGGTCTTTTAATCTTATCGCTTCTATTTCATCAAAACCTAAAATTACCTCTTCTAATTCTATCATTCTGATTCCTGCTGGTTTGAAAAAAGTGGCATCAGGATGACATCTTATTCTTCTTTGAATTCTAGGTCTAGGCATTAAGAAAACACAGACTCAAAACTTTAAAAAACTTTCTATTTTATCTCCTTCCTAGTCCTTCTCCAATTCTTTGAGTCTTGCTTCTATTTCCTTTTTCTCCTCTTCTAGTATTTTCTTTTCTTGCTCGAGTAGCTTTTTTTCTTCCTCTTTTGTCATCTCAGTAAAACCAAATCCTCTTCTGTATGCAAAGCCTCTTCCCATTCCTCTTCGAATTCCTCTTCCGCAAAATCCAAATCCTCTTCCAGTCATAGGTCCCATACCAAAAGGCCCTGTTCTATCCAGTCCAGGCATTTTTTCACCTCCACAAGTTATTATGAATATATATTCATAACTTATATTTATATTTTATGTATTTTTATTCTCATTTCTTATTTTTTTGAATTAACTTCAATACATAAAAAAATTCCATGATTTTGATCTAGAGACAAAAGGTTTATATATAAAGCAAATACTCTCTCTTAAAAATATGGTTGGCCTGATAAACAACGAAGAAGCAAGAAAGTATCTTAATACTATAATCCATACAATAACATCTGCAAAAGTATTTCAAACAGAACCTTTTGAGTGTTTAGCAAATGATGATAATTACATGTGCGAAAACAAAAATTATTGTGATTTTTATATAAGATATATTCTAAACGAGAAAGATACAGATAGATGTAAAGGTATAATAGAAACACCAATATATATTTATGGAAAAAAGATGTGGATTAATCCTATAAAAATATGGAAGTCTCAAGAAAAATATTTTATCACTTCAACATTTGTTTCTTCAATAAATAACAACACAGCATTATATGTGGCAAAGGATAAAGACAGCCTTGTCATAAGAGAATATGATAAAAATAATGACTTTCTTAGTCTTGAAAACTCTCTTGTGTGTGGTTTGCATTATCCATGCGATATAGCAAGATATCTAGGAATTAAAGAAGAGACAGCAAAGAAGCTCAAAAAAAATAAAAATCTATGGGAATTATATACATCAAATAAAAACATACTTGTTAAGAATCTATATGGACCTTATGGCATATCAAAAGAGAAGATATGGTTTATTCCTATATCTATACTGAATAAACAAAAAAATAAATAAAAATTTTTCAATTATTAATTTCTCAATTATTATTATTTTTTCAAAATATAATTATAGTCAATAATCTTCTGATCAATAATATAAGTTAAAAGAACAAAAAAAAACAAACCTTTAAAAACAGAACAATATTACTCTCTTTTATGGCCTTATATTACTGTTGCTGTTGTTGTTAGAATATCTCGCTTTCTTAGCCAAATTTTTCAAAACATTTTTATTCTGGCAGAAAACGAGAATACCAAGGTCAAAAATGCGGGAGTGGCCAAGCGGCTAAGGCAACAGGCTGCAGAACACAGGTATGTTGAGCCACAAGGCAATGACATGCAGATACCTGTGATCGGGGGTTCGAGTCCCTCCTCCCGCTCTCACTGTTAACAGTTGACCCTTACGGTGGACCTGATGTGTTATGGTGCTGAAATTATTTAATACGCTCGGAAGAAAAAAAGAAGTATTTAAGCCACTACAAGATAATTTGGTCAGATTTTATTCCTGCGGGCCAACAGTATATTGGTACCAGCACATTGGAAATCTAAGAACATATATTTTCAATGATGTGCTTAAAAGAGTTCTTCTTTACGCGGGTTTCAAAGTAAAGCATGTGATGAATTATACTGATGTAGGCCATCTTACCTCTGATGCTGATGAAGGAGAAGATAAGATGGAAAAAGCAGCTAAACGCGAAGGAAAAAAAGCCAGTGAAATTGCTAAATACTATGCTTCTGTTTTTGAACAAGATTGCAAGAAGCTAAACATAATTCCTCCTGATGTAATATGCAAGGCAACAGAGCATATTAAAGAACAAATAGAGATGATACAAATACTAGAGAAAAAAGGTTTTACCTACAAAACCTCAGATGGAATATATTTTGACACAAGCAAACTAGATGACTATGGAAAACTTGGACTGATAAATATAGAAGGATTAGAAGCAGGAAAAAGAATTGAAATGGGCGAAAAAAGAAACCCTACTGATTTTGCATTATGGAAATTTTCTGAAAAGCCAGGTGTAAGGCAGCAAGAATGGGATTCGCCGTGGGGTATTGGATTTCCTGGCTGGCATATTGAATGCTCTGCAATGTCCTCTAAATATCTTGGAGAGCAATTTGATATTCATACAGGAGGAGAAGATCATATTCAGGTGCATCATACAGACGAAATTGCACAGGCAGAAGCTGCTTTCGGAAAAAAACCTTGGGTAAGATATTGGCTGCATGGAGCGTTCTTGACATTCAAAGGAGAGAAAGTAAGCAAGAGTAAAGGTGGGTTATTTACCATTTCCGAGCTAGAAGAAAAAGGTTATCATCCGTTGGATTTTAGGTATCTTTGCCTCATGACATTGTATAGAAAGCCATTGAATTTCTCCTTAGAAGCACTAGATGCTGCAAAAAATGCTTTTGAAAGATTAAAAAATAACATAATAGAATTAAAGAAAAAAACAGATTCCAATAAGACCAAGAGATTTGAGGAATTTAAAAATAAATTCAAGGAAGCAATAGAGGATGACCTTAATATGCCTCTGGCATTATCAGTGCTTTGGGATGTATTAAAGGACAATGAACTTGGAAGTAAAGAGAAACTGGAATTAGGGTATGAATTTGATAAGGTTTTTGGACTAGGTATAAAAGATATTAAAGAAGAAAAAATAGAAGTGCCTCAAGAAATACAAGAATTATTAAATAAAAGAGAACAAGCGCGTAAATTAAAAGATTGGAAAACCGCAGATAATATTAGAAATGAATTAAAAGAAAAAGGTTATGAAGTTCTAGATACGCCAGAAGGTGTAAAAATAAAAAAGAGTATAGACTCTATCTAAAACATATCCTATTATTATTGTTCTATATCAACTTTCAAAGCTTCTGATTTTTTCAAAACAAACTCTTTAACTTTTATTGTAGCGATAAGGTCTTGCTTGAAATCTTCGATGTCAAGAGGACAATGAACAATAACTTTCTTCAATTCAGCTTTCATTGATAATTTTCTTTCTGATTTGAATTTTCTGACAAGAGCAATAATCTCCAATGCCATATCTCCTTTTTTTTCTATTTCTTCGTCAATTAATTTCTCATTGTATTTAGGCCAATCTGAAATATGAATAGAAATCTTATCTTCTTTTTTCGCATAATATTTCTGGTATATTTCTTCTGTAATAAAAGGCATGATTGGGGCAAATAGCTTTAAGATTGTTAGTAGTGAATGATATAACACATACTGTGCTTGTGTTTTCCCCTCTACACCGCGTATATCTGGATTATATATCCTATCTTTGCAGATTTCAAGATAATTATCGCAAAAATATTTCCAGAAGAAATGTTCTGTCTCTAATTTTGATTTGGAGTATTCATAATTATCAAATGATTCTGTGCTTATTTTTATCAATGAGTTCAACTTTGAAATTATGTATTTATCAAAACCACTTAACTTCACTTTTGATTCTTTATAATTTTGAAGATGCATCAAAGTAAAATTAGCGGCATTCCATAATTTTGTTATAGTCCTCTGTCCTGTTGCCAGGTCTTTTTCTAAATAAGGAAGGTCTTCTCCTAATCTGACTGATGCTGCCCAGAATCTAAGAGCGTCTACACAATATTTTTCTATGGCTTTTGCCGGTTCAATAGTGTTTCCCTTAGATTTATGCATTGCCTCTCCTTTCGGATCCAGCACATGGCCTGAAATGGCAATGTTTTTACAAGGTATTTCATTTAGATGATAGAGTCCTTTTACAATAGTGTAGAATGCCCAGGTTCTTATGAGGTCATGTGCCTGAGGCCTCAATGAACAAGGATACATCTTTATGTTAGAATCATATGCGAAGTCCTTATTTTTAATCCAATTCAAGATGATTTGTGGAGTCAAGGAAGATGTTGCCCATGTATCCATTACATCCTTTTCTCCTTCAAATTCAGAAGAACCGCATGAACACTTTTTCTTTGGTTTATCTACGAGTGGATCAACAGGAAGCTCTGATTCTTCTGCAACTATGATTCTTGAACATTTCTTGCATCTCCAAACAGGAAAAGGCACACCAAAATGTCTCTGTCTTGAGATGCACCAATCCCATTGAAGGCCTTCTATCCAATTCTTATATCTCAAGAACATTGATTTAGGATACCAATTTATCTTTTCACCTGCCTGAATGAATTTATTTTTATTTTCTAGAATTTTAATAAACCATTGCTGAGTTGATAAGAATTCAATTTCAGTGCCACATCTGTCATGCACATTCACATGATGCTTTATATGTTTCTTTGCTAACAACAAACCTTGTGCCTCTAAATCTTCAAGTATCTTTTTTCTTGCATCTTTTATTGTAAGTCCTTTATACTCACCTGCAAGCTCGTTCATATTGCCATCTTTTGTTATACATATTCTTGGCTTGAGTTTCCTTTTAGTGATTGCTTCAACATCATATTTATCTCCATAACTGCATATCATCAATATGCCTGAGCCTTTTTCAGGGTCTGCACTCTCATCAGCAAACACCTCAACTTCCTGTCCGAACAAAGGCACTCTTACTTTTTTTCCAACAAGATAATTGTTTTTCTTGTCATCAGGATGTACATAAATGCAGACACAAGCAGGCAATAATTCTGGCCTTGTTGTGGCTATAGTTATCTTTTCGCCATCAATTAGTTCAAAAACAATATCATTGAATATTGAATCTAATTCCTTATCCTCAAGCTCTGCCTGCGCAATCGCAGTTTGGCATTGCGTACACCACATTGAAGGAGCCTCTTTAAGATACACCAGACCTTTATTGTATAACTCAACAAATGATTTCTGGGATGTATGCTGACAATGTTTGTCTATTGTCGAATATGAACCAGAAAAATCACAAGACATGCCTATATCAATCCAATCTTGCACGAAGTTAGGTTTTATCTCCCTTAGAGTCTCATTGCACAATTTGACAAACTCGTTCCTTTTCATATTAGTTGATTTTACGTTTTTTATTTTTTCTACAAGCCTTTCAGTAGGAAGACCATTATCATCAGTACCAAATGGAAAAAATACATTTTCACCTTTCATCCTATGATATCTTACTATAAAATCCTGCTGCGAATAAGAAAATGAATGACCTATGTGCATTGCCCCTGAAACAGTAGGAGGAGGAGTGTCAACAGAAAAAATTGGCTTCTTGATTTTTGGATCAAACTTGAATATTCCTTTTTCTTGCCAAAACCTAACTAATCTTGGCTCTGCTTCTTTCGGATTATAATTCTTGCTTTGTTCCATATTGAAAAAGGCAGAGGCGCTAGTTATTTAAAGATAGCGGTCATATTAAGGCCATATTTCTTAATTTCTATATAGAAAATAAATATAGGTGTATTGAGTTATTACTTTTTTGCGCATAATAAAAAAGAACATTTTTTAAAAGAAAACAAAAATTAAACAATCATGCCAGATTTCTTGAAAAAGCAGAAAGAGAAAAAGCAACAAGCTCCCTGGATAACTAAATATTCTCCATTAAAAATCAATGAGATAATAAACCAAAAAGAGCAAGTAAAGCAGATAAGAGATTTCATAGAAAATTTCAGCAAAAAAAAGAAAAAAGCTCTTATGCTGTATGGCCCAACAGGAACGGGCAAGACATGTTCAATAATAGCTATTGCTAATGAATTAGGGTATGAACTTCTTGAAATAAATGCTTCTGATACAAGAAATGCAGAAAATATAGATTCAATAATCGGCAATGCATCTAAACAAATGAGCCTTTTCTCTAAAGGCAAAGTAATACTTGTAGATGAAATAGATGGAATTTCTGGCAATCAAGACAGAGGAGGAATTCCTGCTTTAGCAAAGATTATTGAAAGCAGTTTGTTCCCATTAATAATGACCTTAAATGACATAGAGGACAAGAAATTTGCTCCTTTAAAAAAAATATCTGAGTGTATTGTATTTCAACCTTTAGGATATGAAGACATATTCAATAAACTAAAACAAATTGTCAATGAAGAAAAAATTAAGGTAGATGAAAATTCATTAAAGAGTTTAGCAATAAGAGCAGGCGGAGATATGAGGGCTGCTATTAACGACCTGCAAAACCTGAGCCAATCAGGAAAATTTGATAAGGAAATGCTCGAAACATTGAGTGAAAGAAATAGAGATGAGCCTATACAATCCGCAATTACAAGAATATTCAAGACAACAGATGAGAAGATAGCAATGCAAGCTTTAGAAAATGTAGAAGAAGAACTTGATGAAGTGATTAAATGGCTTGATTGGAATCTTCCATTTGAATATACAAAAAAAGAAGAGCTTTGGAAAGCATATGATAAATTAAGCAGAGCAGATGTATTTAATGGCAGAATAAAAAGATGGCAGCATTGGAGATTTCTTGTATATGTTTCTGCATTAATATCAGGAGGTATAGCACTCGCTAAACAGGAAAGATACAAAAACTATGTGCAGTATGTTCGAACAATGAGATTATTGAAGATTTGGCAGATGAACCAAAAATTCTATTGGAGAAAAAGCATTTCAGAGAAATTGGCACAAAACTTGCATATCTCAAAAAAGAAGGCAGTGCAAACCACAGTACCTTATCTTAAATACATAATAAAACAGAATCCTAGAGCAGCAGAAGAATTAGAGCTTGAAAAAGAGGAACTAGAATGGCTAAAGAAATGAATAAGGAAATGAAAGGATTTTTTTTAATTTTAGTATTTTTAGTGTCATTATTTACAATATCCTCAACAATCAATGCTCTCACTTCTAAAGAGGTAAAGTTGAATAGCTATGTTAATGATTATGCTAATGTAATAGATGATAATCTTGAGAAAGAAATTTATGAATTTATAGATAATCTTGAAAAGCAGACAACAGCAGAAATAGCAGTATTGACTATTGACACAACAGAAGGAGAGCCGATAAGGGATTATGCAATATCGATTGCGCATGGTGTTGTCGGAAAAGAAGGAAAGGACAATGGAATTCTTATTGTGCTTGCTGTTCAAGACAGGCAATGGGACATTGAGATAGGGTATGGACTTGAAGGTATATTGAATGATGCAAAAGTAGGAAGAATAGGCAGAGACTTGATGGTGCCATTGTTCAAAGAGGGTAAATTCGGAGAGGGGCTTTTTGAAGGAGTCAAAGAAATAGGCAAAATCATAACTAATCAAAGTGAATATGATTATGAAGCAGGAGCAGAGACTAATTTATTCTTTTTCATTTTTTCAATAATTATGGTGTTACTGCCTATCATAATCTTCATCATTGTTTTTGTCGTGGCCATCAGACAGGTCAAGAAAAAAAACAAAGAAAAGAAAATGTCTGATGCTGCTTTTTGGACTGCTGTGTTTGCTGCTTCGCAATTGAACAGCGGCAAAGGAAAAAAAGGATCTTCTGGAGGTGGCTTTGGAGGAGGCTTTGGCGGATTCGGAGGCGGTGGCTTTGGAGGAGGTGGAGCAAGTGGTAGTTTTTAAGAAAGACAAAAAATTATTATGTCCTAGATGCCTAAGCAATGGCAATTATGTTGTTATGACAAAAAAAGAAAAATATGGAATAATAGTGGATAGATGTCCTGAATGCGAAGGTTTTTTCCTGGACAAAGGTGAGCAGGAGAAAATAAACAGGAAAATAGAGCAGGAAAGGAAAAAAAAGAAATAATTTTTCAAGGAGGTTTTGAGAATATGGCAAAAGAAAAAGGATTAAGCAGAGGATGGATTGCACTAATTGTTGTCATTGCTCTGCTCGTGATAATCGGGCTTTGGATTGCAAGCACATACAACAAACTAATAACCTTGGATATGAATGCAAATAATGCATGGGCCCAGGTACAGACACAGTATCAGAGAAGAATGGATTTGATACCTAATCTAGTAGAAACAGTGAAAGGTTATGCAAAGCATGAAGAGGGAGTTTTCACTGAGATAACAATATTAAGAAGCCAGTGGCAAACTGCAACAAGCAATGCAGATATCAAAACTCAGATGCAAGTAGCAGCAGGAATGGAGAGTGCACTAGCAAGATTATTGGTAGTTGTTGAGAACTATCCTGAACTTAAAGCAAACCAGAATTTCCTCGCATTGCAAGATGAACTTGCAGGCACAGAGAATAGAATAGCAGTGGAAAGAAAGAGGTTCAATGATGCTATTGGCGCATACAACATTAAGGTAAAGAGATTCCCATCAAACATAGTCGCGGGTATGTTTGGCTTTGAAGTAAGGCCATTCTTCGAAGCAGAAATAGGTGCAGAAGTAGCGCCTAAAGTTGAGTTTGATTAATTTTTTATTTTTCAATATAATTTTTTATTTTTTATTTCTATATTTTTAATTATATTAATATAACTTTCAATATTATAATTTTTAATTTAATTTTTGAATTTTAATTTAATTTTTAATATGAATAATTTTTATATTTAATATAATAATCAACCTAATATTTTCTTTTTTAGTATAAAAAAAAGGCAACATATTTATAAATGAAACCCTAATTCTTGTTGAATATGAATGAAAAAGAGTTTTTAAAAGACCTTATAGCTTTTATGCAGCAGAGAGGTTTTGTATATGGGCCAGAACCAGAAATTTATGGAGGATTAGCAGGCTTCTATACTTATGGCCCTCTTGGCAAATTACTCAAGAACAATGTAGAAGCAGAGATAAGAAGAGTATATCAGCAACACAAGTTTTTTGAAGTTCAATGTCCAATAATTATGCCGAGAATTGTTTGGGAAGCCTCAGGACACTTAAAAGGATTTATAGACAAAGTAATATTTTGTTCTAAATGCAATTCAAGTTTCAGAGCAGATCATTTAATAGAAAATCTTGAAAGCACAGATGACCACTATATCTTAAAGGAAATAGAGAAACGCAAGTTGAAATGCTCAAGCTGCGGTTCTCCTTTCAAAATGGATGTAAAAAAGCATAATCTTATGATGAAGACCACAATAGGCATAGATACAGAGGCATACAATCGTCCAGAAACAGCAACAACAACATATTTGCCATTTTTAAGGTATTATGATTATTTCAGGAAAAAATTTCCATTTGGAGTTTTTCAGATTGGATATGCATTCAGAAATGAAATCTCGCCAAGACAACATTTGCTAAGAATGAGAGAATTCACGCAAGCAGAGGCGCAGATATTCATATTCGAGAGCCAAAAAAATAATTTTGAAGATTTTGAGAAAGTAAAAAAAGAAAAACTTTTGCTTTGGACTGCAGAGCTTCAGAAAGCAAAGCAAAAAGAGCAGGAATTTACCCTGGAAGAAGGAGTGAAGAAAAAAATACTCGGAAGCAAAGCTTATGCCTATTCATTATATCTTGCCTACAAACTTTTTGTAAGTCTTGGAATAGATAAAAAGAATATAAGATTAAGACAACATCTTGATGATGAAAAAGCTTTCTATGCAATAGATGCATGGGATCTTGAAATTTTCACAAATTCATTCGGATGGGTGGAATGTTGCGGAGTGCATGACAGAGGATGCTATGACCTTACGCAACATGCGAAATTCTCAAAGCAAGACCTCGGTGTGTTCAATGAAGAGACAAAAAAGAAAGAAATTCCTCATATACTTGAGATTGCATTCGGAACAGACAGGCCTGTATTTGCGTTGCTTGATAATTTCTACAATAAAATGAACAAGGAAGAAGGAAAGACAACCTTCCAAATTCCTATACACATTGCGCCGATAAAAGTTGCTATATTTCCATTGATGAAAAAGCCAGAACTTGTAGGCATAGCCGAGAAAGTATATGAAGAGCTTACAAAAGAAATGGTATGCGTATATGATGAATCAGGAAGCATAGGTAAAAGATATCTTAGAGCTAATTCAGATGGCATTCCTTATTGCTTGACTATAGATTATGATTCAATACAAAAAAAAGATCTCACTATCAGAGACAGAGATACTGAAGCACAGATAAGAGTAAAAATATCAGATCTGCCAAACATAATTCGTGATCTTGTGACAAATAAGATCAAGTTCAATGAAATAAAAGGAGAAAAGGTGAAGTGAATGAAGATCAAAGACCTTAAAGCAAATCAAAAAGATGCAGAAATATCTGCTGAAGTCATAGAATTAGGTCCTGTTAGGGAATTTGCTAAATTCGGCAAACCAGGAAGAGTATGCTCAGCAATAATCAAAGATGATTCTGGCAAATGCACTCTCACATTATGGAATGAACAGATTGACCTTGTAAAAACAGGAGACATAATAAAGATCACAAATGGGTTTGTCTCTGAATGGAAAGGCAATATCCAACTCAGCACAGGAAGAAACGGCACTCTAGAGATACTTGAGAAATCAAACAAAGACGATACAGAACAAGATGAGGATATCGACGAAGATATTGTCATAGAGTAGAAATCTATTTAAATAGTTCCAATTATCTTTTTTATAGCTCAGGTATTTTGGGAAGGTAGCTCAGCCTGGGAGAGCACATGGCTGAAGACCATGGAGTCGGGGGTTCAAATGTTATAAGGCCTTAGCCTTTCACTGAAAGTCCCCCCCTTCCCATATTCTGATTACGGTTTACGGCTACGGTTAACAGAAATAAATTTTGTCAATGTCTATGTGCTTTGAATTGAGCTCTGCATTATGACTGATGCTATCATGTTGAAGATTATCATAATGATAAGAGAGATAAAGCAATATAAGATTATTCCTCTTTTGAGATTCTTGCCGAGAAGATATTTTTCATTTAGCTTGTCAGCACCATTTTCAATGCCATTCTCCAAAACAGTCAAGATATAGATTATCTGCACAACATAAAGACCGACTATTATCTGAAAAAAATATGTTGGTATGCCATCTCCGAACATATTAGAGAGAGAAGCCATAGTACTCTGGCTTGCCACACCTGTAGTTGCAGTTCCACCTTCCTCTGTTATTGTCTTTACTGAAGTTGCGAGCTTTCCGAGTATATTAGTTATCATCGAAGTTATTCCGATAACTATAGCCGCAATAGAAGGAGTCAAAAAAGCTATCTGGGATTTCATGTCTGATATAACATCTGCCATCAAATCTTTTAATCTTTCTTCTACCCTGTGCATCTGCTTGATATAATTAGAAACTGAAACCATTGCCTGCGCAGCAATTTGAGGGCCTTTTTTTATTGATTGAATAAGCACTTTCATTGATGATTCAATCAAATCTGAGGGGAATTTCTTTATTGCTCCTTTTTGAAAATCAAAAATCGCATCTTTTACAGACATTCCTAAACTCAATATATTCTGAGAAACTTCTTTGAAAAATTTTCCTGAAATAGTGCCCTCAAGAGAATCAGAAACTTTTGAGAATGCTATTTCTGCAGGAAACCCATCTCCTATTCTGTTTCCTAATTGAAAAACTGCAGAGCCAAACTCTTTTTCTAATTGTATTGTTTTGTCTCTTATTGATATCAAATTCTTTGAAATAAAACCATAATAACTTCCTATACCAAGACCAAAAGCCAATGTCAAGAACAAACTCAAAACAGAGGCAACCATACCATATGGTCCTATTATTACTTCAGGATCTGTTGATGAGGGCCTGTATCCTAAAAAGTCAATGCCTCCTAATTTGATATCATTTACGCCAGGGATCAAAGTATAATGCAATATTACTGGCAACAAACCAATTAAAAACAAAAATAAAAATATTATCCCAGAAACATAGAGTGCAGGTATATAGACATTTTTCTTTCCTGATTTTATGACTATCTGACCGTATTTTTTCAGTTCAGGTTTTAGCAAAGATATATCTGTGTTGCCATAGCCGCTTGGTCTTTTAGCGAGTATGCTTCTTCCCATAAAATATACTGTTATAGGCAGAGCAATATTATACATTAAAGCAAGATGATACCATTTCACTCCGCCTAAAAAGTTTACCATTAATGGCAATATTACCAAGCCTAAAATAGGCATTACAATTCCTAACATATGCAACATAGTTATAGGAGATTTCAAATTCTGGGCATAGTGCAACATTCTCTCGAATGTTTCATCTAGAATAACTTCCAATGATTTATCAAGCAAAGACAATCTTCTTTCCTCTGAACTTTCATATAAAGATGACATTATAAGATGGAAAGACTCAATGAATTCCATGTTATATTCTCTCCATTTTTCGAGATAAGCGTCTAAAGATTCTTTTATTGATTCATAATTTTCAGTCTCCACATCCCAAAGAACTTTCTTGAGGTCAAATGACAATGGAGGAGCAATATGCTCTGCCGCGAAATCAATAGCTCTTTCAAGATTAGAAGTATGTCTCATATAAGTCACAACATAAAAGACACAAAGAACCATCTGGTTTGAGGCTTTCATTCTCCATGTTGTTGCAATGAATTCAGGCAATTTCTGAAGAGGAATCATTATTATCAAACCAACTACCATAAAGAAAAGCACCAAGAACATTGAATTGAACAAAAGCAATGAAAATATAGAACCTATTAGTATTAACATGATCGGATACAATATTGAAAAAGATACTGCTCCAGAAGGAGTTATGTTAAGATGAGCAGAATCTATGGCTTTTCGAAGAAGGGCCTCTTTTTTCTTATTTGGCTTGAGTTTCAATGATTTTTCAGCTATTCCACAGAGTTTTTCATAAAGGCTAAGATGAGAGGGCATATTCTCTTTCATAAAATCCTCATATGCCATGGATTTTACTGTTTCTTCCTCTTGCGGAAAATCTAATTTCTGCTTCTTGACTTCTTCTTCTACCTTAGGTTTTATGGCTTTATTTATCCTCTCTTTATACTTAGCTTTAAGTTTCTTTAATTCATCATCAGAGATAGCCAAAACTTTTCACCTCTTTTCAGAATAAAACAATAAACATTGTTTTTAAAGGTTTTCTCTTTTTAAGGCCATAAAAGCTATTTAAACTCAATTTTTCATATTGTGATTATTTAGGTAACCTTTATATATTATGGGCCTTTTGCCTTGACCAATGACAACAAAAGCAAAAGATAAAGAAAAAAATAATGATACTGTCTTTACTTATAATGCGGATATTACTCAACTTGAACAAGAAAACAGGATACTGAAAGAGACAATAAATTCATTGAGAGAAGAACTCGCCAGGTTGAGAGAACCTTCTTTATTGGTTGCTGAAGTCAAAGAATTAATAGGAAATAATGCAATGTTGAGATTAAACAATGGAAATGAATTCTTTGTCAATATCTTATCTACCTGTGAGCCTTTGAAACCAGGAGATACTGTGCTCGTGGAGCAAAAAAATCTTACTATTGTAAGAAAGATTAATTCATCAAAAAAATTCAATGTAGAAAAATTCGTTATAATTGAACAGCCAAAAATAAGTTGGCAAGACATAGGCGGACTAGACAAACAAATTCTTGAGATACAAGAAGTGGTAGAATTGCCGCTGAAAAAACCAGAACTTTTCGAAAAAGTAGGCATTGAACCTCCTAAAGGAGTATTGCTCTATGGCCCACCAGGAAACGGAAAAACATTACTTGCAAAAGCAGTCGCAGCCTCTACTCAATCAACATTCATTGAAGTAGTTGCCTCTGAACTGGTACAAAAATTCATAGGAGAAGGCGCGAAATTAGTAAAAGAAGTATTTGAGCTCGCAAAAGAGAAAGCTCCGTCAATAATATTTATAGATGAACTAGACGCGCTAGCCGCAAAAAGAATAGAAATAGGCACATCCGGAGAAAGAGAGGTGCAGAGGACATTTATGCAATTGCTTGCAGAAATAGATGGCTTCAAGCCATTGGGTAATGTCAAAGTCATAGGATGCACAAACAGAAAAGATATCCTGGATCCTGCCATTCTGAGACCAGGAAGATTAGACAGATTAATTGAAGTTGGAGCTCCCTCTCCTGAAGGAATAAAAGATATATTCAAGATACATACAAAAAAAATGAAATTGAATAAAGACATAAACTATGAAAAAATATTCAAAAAAATGGAAGGATTCTCTGGCGCGGAAATAAAAGCAGTATGCACTGAAGCAGGATATTTTGCAATTAGAGCCAATAGATTCATGATAAACGAAAAGGATATTCTTTTAGCCATTGAAAAAGTCAAACAAAAAGAGAAAGACGAAGAATATCTCGAAATGTTCGGCTAATTTTTGTTTCTTATAGGGTGTTACAAAAAATATATAAATTAAATTTCATTAGTTTCGGCTAAGATACTATATGTCAGTACCAAAACGTCTAGATAAGGAAATCAAAAAGCGCATTTTAAATCAAAAAAGCCAGCAAATTCACGGATTTAAAGTAGATCCTCATGTTCATACTCCTTTTTCATTTGATTTTTTCAACTCTTATGAGAATAAAAAATTATTACTTAATAAACTGTTGCGTGAGGCAAAAGCAAAAGAATTCGATTACATAAATATAACAGACCATAATAATATTGAAGCCATACCTCTTGCAAAAAAATATGCTGAAAAACGAAATCTTGAAATGAAAGTATTGGCTGGCTGCGAATTTTCAACAATAATAGGGCATATCATTGCTTTTGATATAGAGGATTTTAGTTATTTCAAGGCTCATTTTCCCAAAAACATTTCTCCCAATAAGAAAAAAAAGAAATATATGTGTGATTATGATGATGCAAAGAAGCTGATTAGAGATTCAGGAGGTCTTATAATATATGCACATCCTACATATGGAAAAGGAGTCTTTTCAAAACGCGAGGCATGTTATAGACATAAGGATTGGAGATTGATGAGAATATATGAAGATGCAAAAAGGCCGGAAAATGTGGATTTTCTCGAGATTTTTACCGGATATATACATTTTTTCGACCAGGACAAGCAATGCAGTATAATTAACAAGATATTTACAATGTCAAAAAATTATGGAGAAAAAATAGTTTGCGGCGGAGATGCGCATACACTATCTGATATAGGCAATAGTTTTATCGTAGTAGAAAAGAATGGCATACCTGACTTAAAGACATTGATGTTAACATATCCAAAAAGAATATTCTTGTACAATAAGAATTTCTTCTCTGAATCTGATAATTAAGGGCGTGTGCTCTTAAGTTACTACCGTCAATCATCTCCTTTCGGATCAGCGGGTGTTCACTAAATCATTGCACACGCCATCTGAAAGAAAAGAATGATGATTTATAAGTTTTTTCTCATTTTAGAGAGATATGAGTTGATTTTTTCGAGGATTCTTATTTTAAGTTGCTGGTCAAAATCATATTTGTCAATTTCCTTTTTCCAATCTATTTCTGGAATTATTGTAAAAGTTGACTTTAATTTCCTGTTCGTCATCTTAACTTTTTCCTCGAAATCTTTTGCCTCTTTTTTGCCAAAATATTTTAATGCAGGAAATTTAGTTAAGTTGTCTGCTCCTGCCTCTAGAATAAGAGGAATCTGCTCTGTCTTGTCATGCCAAAGGCCTGCTATTATATGCAATTTTGGAAATGCTTCTCTTGTCTTTCTTATCCACTCTGCATAATATCCCTTGTCTGGAGGTTTTGTGAATATTGTTCCTTTTTGCGGATTGAGAGAATAAAATGTTATTCTGTCTATTTTATATTTAGAAATAAAATCTTTCAATGATTCAAAATCATCAATACTCTCTCCGATACCAATAATTATTGTAATTGCTTTTTTCAATCCTAATTCATCACACGCCTTAAACATTTCAAGAATAGGTTCAATAGGTTTAGAAGGACATACTTTTTTTCTTATCTTTCCATTTATACATTCTATTGTTCCTGCAACACCCTCTATATATGGAATAAATTTCTTTAATTGCTCTTTGTTCAATGTGCCTATGTTAAGCCATTGCTTCTGTTCTGTTATTTCATAGATATTCTTTGTGAGCTCGACTAATTCATCCATTGAATATGAATGATAGCCTCCTGACAAAAATTCTATTTTCCAGTTCAGGGCCTTTGCCAGGAACGCTTCTGCCAAAATTGATTCTTTTGTTCTCTTGGCTTTAGTCGGGTCTTTTATAAGATTTTTCTGCGTGGACATATAACAGAATTTGCAATCTCCTAATGAACAAAACCAAGAAAAGAAAATAGCTCTCTCGAAATAAATGTCTTGCATTTTAAATTGTGCTAGGATACTTTTTCAAATACTTGTCTATTATTGCTTTTGGCATATCTTTGTCTGTAAAAGCAATCAGTATGGCCTTGTTGTTATTATTCCAGAGATACCAAATAGAGTCAAGGTTGGTTATCTTATAGATATTTTGGCCTTGATAAGTTGTCTTGTTTATCTCATAAAGATTCTTTTCCAATGAGTCAATGAGTTTTGTCTCTATATTTTCTGTTGTATTATAGACAGAGACAGTAACCATTATCACATTATCGTAATCTTTTGCAGTACCTGTTATAAGATCTCTCCTGATATAATTAGCTTGATATGTAAAAGCATCTATGCCTTTGATAATTATTGTTCCTCTTGGAATATATTGAGTATACATTATATTGTATTCTTCGATTGATGTGTTGAAAATGTAAGAATCATTTTTTTCTTTGCAGCTGAAAACAAAGCATGTTGAAATCAAAATAATAGATAATATGAGCAATTTAATGAGTTTCATAATCAATAGAAATTTCATTTAGTTTTTATTGTTTGTTCATATTAGCTGCTTTGTTTATTATTTTCAATATAGAAATATAGATTATAACAAAAAATATTTAAAAACACCTCAAAGACCTTTTGAGCAGCTTAAAAATCGCCTCAGTAGCTCAGTGGTGGAGCAGCTGACTTGTATTATTATATCAAACAAGAAATAAACAAGAAATCAGCAGGTCGGGGGTTCAAATCCCTCCTGAGGCTTGTTCTTTTAGTTTAAGGTTAGATTTAATAAAAATAAAATTAGATTTAATAAATAATTTAATAAAATAATAATTTAATAAAAATAATTAAATAATAATTTAATAAAATAATTTAATAAGATAGAATTTAATACGGATATTGAGGATGGAAACTCTTGAAGTCCTGAATAAAACCTTTTGTATCCAGATATTGTTTTATCGCCAACCTTAATGTCTCTAGGTCTTCTGCAAATTTCTTGTTCTCTTCACCAATTTTATCAGCATATATCTTGCTCTCGAATATTTTGGTTAGTTGTTTCATTAATGATTTCTCATTTGTCTTGAATGCTTCTGTATCTTCTCCGTAAAGAAGTAATCCGTTCATTGAAATAGTCAGCTCTCCTTTTTCTGCTTTTATTTTTTGACCTTCTTTTATCAACTCAACCTTGTTCAAGCCCGATGTCTTAAAATCTAGTTTTATGACTCTTTCAAAATATTTGTTTGTGCCTTCTTTTTTTCCATTCCACCAAAAGAGAATTTCTCTTCCGCTTGCTGTTCTTTTTTCCATATAATAAGATTCCATATATTTATCATCTTGCACATATCCTTCTGTCTGCAACCAATCTAAAATCATTGCTATAAGACGTTCATAACTAAACACATCTTTATATGTTAAAGACCATTTGTGCTCTTTTTTGCCCATTATACTATTTTTTTGAGAACATAGTTTAAATAATTTTTGGTGATTATAAGAAATTTCTTTGAGAATATAGCATCCATTATTATTTTGATTATAGTCAGCGCATCGTGTTCTTTTGAAATTGCCACTGTTTTTTTCATTTTTATTGCTTTGATAACAGAATTCACGTTTTTCTTTGAATCAATTAATGTGTAACATGTGCCAAATTGATATAATGCGTGCGCATCAGAGCTTGCAATTATAGACTTATTGAATTTTCTGGCTTTTTTCACTGCTTTTCTTCCAGGATGATGGAAAAAAAACCTGAAATTAGATGTCTCTATTGCATCGAAAATGTCAATATTCTTGTCTAGTTTCTTTCTTAATGAGAAAAAATGCAAGAGATAGGGATGAGGAGCTATCACCAAATTATTTTTTTTCTTGAATTTTTTAATATCTGAAATCTTTTTTATTCTCTTGACATCATTTTCCTTGAAATTTATCAGAACAACATGCTTTTGCTCTATTGTTTTTTCTACTCCTGGAATAATAAGTATGCCTTTCTTTTTCGCATAATCAAATATTTTTTTGTCATTAAGAACTTTATTGTGTAATGTAATAGAGAGAACATCGTATTTTCTTTCTTTTGCTATGTCAATTATCTCTCTTGCAGTGTATTCTATTTTAGAATGGTCCTCTGGATCCTCTTTTGTATGAAGATGAAAATCAGCTTTTAACATATACCTGATTTAAGACACGGCTTTATTAATTTTACCATATAAATATTAGAAATCTTTTTAAAACATCTCCTCAATAAATATCCTGATGTTAGTAGGAGTTGTTGGAAAACCCAGTTGCGGAAAAAGCACATTCTTCAAGGCAGCTACGCTTGCAGAGGTTGAAATAGCAAATTATCCTTTTACCACAATCAAGCCTAATCATGCTGTTGGATTTGTAAAAATAGACTGTGTTGATGCTGAATTCGGAAAGCAGTGCAATCCAAGAACAGGGTTTTGCATTCATCATAAAAGATTCATTCCAATAGACTTGATTGATGTTGCTGGTCTTGTTCCTGGAGCTCATAAAGGAGAAGGTATGGGCTCGCAATTTCTGAATGACCTTAACCAGGCAGATGTGCTGATACATGTAGTTGATATATCTGGTTCTGTGAATGAAAAAGGAGAATCTGTTGCAGCACTAAGCTACGACCCCAGAAATGATATAAGGTTCTTGGAAGAAGAATTGGATTTTTGGTATCTTGACATAATAAAAAGAGGCTGGGATAAGTTTGTGAGACAGGCCAAATCAGAAAAAATGGAATTGCATAAGGCAGTTGCTAAACAATTAGGCGGGCTGGGTGTTGATGAGGATATTGCAAAAGAGACTTTTCAAAAACTCGCTCTCAAACCAGAAGAAGCAGATAAATGGAATGATGATATTCTATTGAAATTGGCCTCTGAATTAAGAAAAAGAACAAAACCAATGTTGATAGCAGCTAATAAAATAGATGTGGCCGGAGCCGACAAGAATCTCGAGAATCTGCGCAGGGATTTTCCTGAATATATAATAATACCTTGCTCTGCTGAATCTGAAGTGGCGTTGCGAGAAGCTGCCAAACACGATTTGATAGAGTATGTTCCAGGAGAAAAAGATTTTTTGATAAAACATCTAGAAAGATTGAATGAAAACCAAAAGAAAGCATTAAATTTCATCAAGACAAA
>JBBIVF010000005.1:14119-33952 GCA_037439845.1 Candidatus Woesearchaeota archaeon | reverse complement strand
TCTTAATGAAATGCTTGCATTCGCAGTCATCGAATTTAATTTTATTTATCACTAAAAGCAATAATTTCTTCATGTTCTTTGAATTTTTCCTCATTGTCTCTAATATCATCTCAATATTGACTGATTCCTCGTTTTCTTTCCAGCAATCATAATCTGTTGCCATTGCAACAGCAGCATAACATATTCCTGCCTCTCTTGCCAGCACAACCTCAGGCACAGTGGTCATATTCACTACATCGCAATTCCAGCTCCTGAACATATTGCTTTCTGCTTTTGTCGAGAATCTGGGGCCTTCTATTGTTACGCAGGTTCCTTTTGGATGAAACCTTAATCCTAGCTCTTCAGCAGCATCTTTCAATAACACTCTCATATTCTTGCAGAACGGTTCTGCTGAAGGTATATGACACACTTCTTGACCTTCATAGAATGATGATGCTCTTTTTTTGGTCATGTCAATGAATTGATCAAGTATGACAAAATCTCCTGGCAATATTTCTTCTTTGAGAGAACCGCAGGCAGTAGATGCAATGATATGAGTTACACCCAATTCTTTCAATGCCCATATATTGGCACGATAATTAACATTAGTGGGATTTATTTGATGATGCCTTCCGTGTCTTGGCAGCATAACAACATCTGTATTTCCTATTTTTCCGATCATCAGAAGGTCAGAAGGAGCTCCATACGGAGTATGTTTCTTGATAAGTTTAGCATCTTGAACAATATCAGGATTTTCTAATCCAGAACCTCCTATTATTCCTATTTTAATCAAAATCTTTACCCCCCTTTCCACCAGTAGCTGTTAACTGAAAACTGATATGAGCCCGGCGGGATTTGAACCCGCGACCCCTAGATTAAAAGTCTAGTGCTCTAGTCCAAGCTGAGCTACGAGCCCTTAATAATGGCTTTAACAAGGTCTATTTATAAAGTTTATGATGAGTGTATAAAAGATTTTTATATACCTCATAAGTTGGATGCGCTTAATATTAAATTTATTTGTTAAATAATTAGGAAAGATATTAATACATAACAACAACAAAAAAAAACAAAAATTCTTTAATCGTAACTTTTCAGAACAGCAATATACTGAAGATTTCTGAAAGAGCCGTCATAGTCAAGTCCATATCCCACGACAAAGAGATCTGGTATTATAAAACCAGTGAAATCTATTTTGATATTCTTTTCTCTTTGCCAAGGTTTGTCGAGTAGAGAGACTATCTTTATATCTTTAGCACCTCTTTGGTCCAAAGTATCAATAATTTTTTCTAATGTTTTGCCAGTATCAACAATATCCTCTACAACCAATACATTTCTGTTTCTTAAATTATATTTCAAGCCATGGATTCTGCTGACTTTTATTGATTCTGTTTTTCTCCTGCTTGAAATCTTTAAACTAGTTTGTTCTATTTTTCCTTCTAATTTGCAAGCAAGTTGCCAAGAAAAAGTTAAGGCACCTTCTAGTACTGTTACCAGTACTAATCTTTCCTTTTTATCTTTTTTAACTGCATTTCTGTATTCTTCAGTTGCCAATCCATAATGAGCAGAAATTACTGAAGCTAATTTTTCAATTCTTTTTTCCAGAAGCCCTTTATCTATTAAAACACTCTTGACATAATCTCTAGCCCATGGCTCAATTATTACGGAGTCTGGGCTTATTCCTTTGTAAATGCGAATTGGTTTGTCTGGGACTTTATTCATATTTGCATGCTCTCCTTTTTTCTGGATTATTAAATTTTTTCTGCGTTTAATTCTTACCTGTTAGTAAGCAAGAAGTTTTATTAATGAGCGCCAAAATCTTGCTTTGAGGTGAAAATGCAAATGATAGAATACGGTGAATTCAAAGGCAATAAAATGATAATTCTGAAAAGGTCAGAAGAGGATAAATTTCCATTCCAGTTCGGCAAGGCAAAAGCTAAATTGATTGTCGAGCATTTCGAGGACATAAAAAAATTTGCTGAAGAAGAATAAAATAGAAATAAAATAGCCCTACCCGGATTCGAACCGGGGTCCCCGGCTCCAGAGGCCGGTATGATTGACCGCTACACCATAGGGCTATACAAGGCAGTAATAACTTCTTTATCCTTTCTTTTATAAAATTTTCTTAGAAAAAAAGTAGCCCCGCGCGGATTCGAACCGCGGTCAACGGATTTCTTCTGTTGATGTATTGCCATTAATTAGCCGACATTCACAACCAAAGTCCGCTATGATTGGCCACTACACCACGGGGCTGATACAAGCTGTTTTTATTTAGGGTTTTATAAATATTACTTTCACTAGACACTAGAATTCCTTAAAAGATAATTATTTAAACCCCTTAAGTTAAAATTTTAGTATGACAATCAAAATTTCTCGAGTACAAAGTCCTTCTTCTATTCTAACATACAAGCAATGCCCAAGAAAATATTTCTATACCTACATAATGAAACTAGAAACCTTGCCAAACATACATCTTGTGAGAGGTAATATTGTCCATTCAGTGCTTGAAGATTTTTTTACTATGAAAAACACGGACATAAATATAAACAATTATAGGGAAATCATAAAAATGAGAATACAGGAACTTCTTGCATATCATTGGAAGCAAAAAGAGTCTGAACTAAAGAAACTAGATTTGACAAAACAGGAGCTGAAATATTATTTTGAAGAAAGCATTATTATGCTTCTTGGATGGGCAGACACATTCATCTCCAAACTTGAGAACAAGATGCAAAACATGAGTATTCATGAAGCTTTCAATAAGCTCAGGCCAAAAACAGAAGAGCATATTGAATCCACGCAATACGGAGTGCAAGGTGTCATTGATGCAATATACGAGATAGAAGAAGAGATTCATCTTATTGATTATAAGACTTCAAACAAATCAGAGATTTCTGAAGAATATAGGCTTCAATTGGCCATATATGCTCTCTTATATAGCGAAAAATATGGAAAATTGCCCTCAAAGGTTGGCATTGATTTCCTGAAATTCGGAGAAAAGCATATTGATGTTGATGAAGACCTTCTTAATTTAGCTAAACTTGAAATAGAGATGATACATGCAAATACACTTTCAGAATCTATAGCAGATTATTCGAAAAAAACAGGCCCTCTCTGCAAATGGCGGACAGGCCAATGCGATTTCTATAGCATCTGTTTCCCTGAGCAATAATCAGATTAGAATCAGGATTAGCATCAATATGTGAAGGTCTATCGAGTAATAAATTCACGCTGACAAGGGGGACATGTCCTTACGGGGAATGTCAGCAATCAATATTATCTTCACTGACCTGAAGCGATACTAACCCTAAAAGAAGATTCTAAACTAGAATAAGGAAAATTTTATAATATATATTGTTAATTCTATTTAGTATGAAGAATTTTTGGAAAATAGTGAATCAAGTAATCAAGGATTCTAATATAATAATTGAAGTTCTGGATGCGCGCATGATTGAAGAAACAAGGAATCACGAGATAGAAAAAAAAATATTGGCAAAAGGAAAAAAACTTATTATGGTTGCGAATAAGGCAGATCTCATCTCAAAAGAAAAATATCTTTCATTGAAAAAAACCTATCCAAATATGCTTTTTTTTTCATCAAAACAGAGATTATCAACAACCAAATTGCTAAAGAGACTTATAAAAGATGCAAAAGGAATGCAATCATTGGTAGGTGTCGTAGGCTATCCCAATGTAGGAAAATCTTCTCTCATTAATGCGCTAAAAGGCAAGAATGCTGCTCCAACATCAAGCATTTCAGGATATACTAAAGCATTGCAGAAAATAAGAATTGCAAAGAGAATCTATCTTTTTGACACACCAGGAGTTTTTCCCAGAAAAGAAAATGACGAGTTTCAGAATGTGCTAAGCGGTGCAATTTCAGCAGAAAAGGTCAAAGATCCTGAAATGATAGCAATCAAGATGATAGAAATGTTAGAGGGAAAAATAGAAAAGCATTATGGTGTAGAAAAAACATTAGACGCAGAAAAAACTCTTGAAAATATAGCAATCAAGCGCGGCAAATTGCTCAAAGGAGGAGTTCCTGACACCAAAACAGCTGCAATGCAGATAATAAAAGAATGGCAGAAAGGAAAGATAAAATAGTGTTTCTTGGTACTATGCTAAACTTCGACTCGTACTCTTTGCATATTGTTCAATAAAGAAAATAAATAATCTTTTTAAATTATTATAGATTTCTTTGACTTATGTTGTCTGAAATAAAAAAAGATTTTGACACTGCTAGAATCATCTCTAAATATTTCAGTATAAGGATGGATAGAGAATTAGCTATCTTATTGAAAATTGATGAACTTGGTAAGATTTATTCAAGAGAAGAGATAATTTCTATAATCAGAGCCCTGCCAGAGATAAACAAGGAATTATCAGATTTGAAAGCTCAGAATGAGCGTATATTAAATCTGGAGAACAAAAAAAAAGAGTATGAGAAGCAAATTTCTGAAATAAATTTTGAGAAAGTAAATTTAGAGAAGAAATTATCGAACTTGGAAAAAGAGTTGAAACAAGAGAGAGAAAAAAATAATTCAATTGAATCCTTAAAAAGTTCTTTGGCATCTGTCCGACAAGAATTAAAAGAAACAAATGCTAATCTCAGAGAGGAAAAAGCGAGAACAGAGAAATTAGAGAAATACATAACTGAAATAGTTGAAGAATACAAGAATATCATAATGAATGCTAATTTAAGAAAAAATTCAATTAGAGATTATAGAAACGAATATTTTCTATTGCTTGAAGATCTTATAAAAAAATCCAAGGAATTATTAGAAAAAATAATAAGAACATAAAATTTAAATATTTTAAGAATATAAGCTGAATTATGACAAGTCTATTATATCTTGATGATTCTTATCTTAAAGAATTCACTGCAAAAATAATCAGTATAAAGGATTCTAGATTCATAGAGCTTGACCAGACAGCATTCTACCCTGCTGGAGGAGGCCAGCCCTCGGATATCGGAGAACTGAGGACAGAGAATGGACACAGGTTTAATGTGATTGCAGTTACGAAAGCAGATGGCCGCGTATTTCATGAAGTGGATAGGGATGGATTAAAAGAGGGCGAATCAGTACATGGCATAATAAATTGGGAGAGAAGATATAAGTTGATGCGCTCGCATACTGCTGCTCATATAGTTTCTTCGTTAATACACCAGCAAACAAATGCAATGATAACCGGAAATCAGCTTGATACAGAGAAAGTAAGAATAGATTTCAATTTAGATGAGTTTGACCAAGAAAGATTAAAAGAATTCATTTCAAAAGCAAATATGATAATTCAGAGAGATTTAGTAATAACAACAAAAACAATCCCAAGAGCAGAAGCAGAACTGCATCCTTCATTCTCAAAACTTGCCAAGGGCCTTCCTGAAGGAATCCAGAATATTAGAATAGTTTCTATTGGTGATTTTGATTCTCAAGCAGATGGTGGCACTCATGTTAATTCAACAAAAGAAATAGGCAAGGTAGAATTTTTAAAAGCAGAAAACAAAGGCAAAAATAACAGGAGATTATATTTTGTGATAAAGCCTTAGTTCTTGAGAAAAGTTTTTATATGTTTAAGTCAAGGTAATTTCAAAAAGAGGTGATATCTAATGGCAAAGAAAAAATCAGTTGCTGCAGAAGCATGCTGTTATGAAAAATCAAATTGTTTGAGTTGGGGTATTGTGCTCTTGCTCATAGGAATTCTTTATCTTGGTCAGGACCTGGCGTGTTGGAATTTCTGGTAAATAAGCTGGTGGACTGTTGGTTTTTTATTATACGCAATCTATAAGCTTTGGTATTAATTTCTTATTCCTTTCTTTATTTCTTTTATTTTTTTACTTGTTTTAAAGCAAATATATTAATTTCCATAATGAAAAAAATATTTTTTGTTTATTTTAAGTGAATATATATAATTACTACTATTAAATAACATTTAAATATAAGACCTTCTTCTCTCTGTTATTAATTTTAATTTTATCAGGATTTTTATCAAAAATGTGAGGTAGGATCATGAAAAAAGTAATTTCATTATTAACCGGAATTCTTCTTACAGGATTCAACACACTGACTTATGCTCAAACTCCAAGAACTGACCTCAACATCAAGAATGCTGTATTATCTTCAAACCAACCAAAGATGTATGAGTTGTTTAAAGTTGAAATGAAGAATGGAGAGAAGCAATATTATTCATTGGGATTATTCAACAAGGATTTTAGGATTAGTCTTAATCAAGAAACGCAAAGGCAGAGATATGCGTATAAGGATGTGATTGATGGCAAAATAAATGAATTCACATTAGTAAAAAATGGCAATGATTTATTGTTAGAAGAAACTATCTTTATACTAAAACAACCAGACAGCCCTGATGCACAATATGTTGTATTCCAATGCGACACTGATTTAGATTATCCTACTGTCATTAGAAAATATAGCAGAAATCCTAACAATTTTCTAGATAAGACATTTGAGGGAGATGAATGGATTTTTGATTATAGAGCTGGCCAACTCATAGAGGAAATTCCAGCACCTGGTTCATTTATGACATTTGAATTGGCAAATGGAGAAACTGAACCTTAATAAACGGAGGGGAAAATGAAAAAACTAATATTGCTTAGCTTTGTCGTCGCAATTTTCTTTTCAACACTAGCATTTGCTCAATCATGCGGAGAAAATGTTGCTTCTTCAATAACATTAACTTCAAACATTGGTCCTTGCACCACGCACGGACTTATTGTGAGTGCGGATAATGTTGTTATTGACTGCAATGGATTTACTATTAGCGGAAATGGGCCTGGCTCAACAAAATTCGGTATTTTCATAAATGGATTTCATAATATCGAAATAAAGAATTGCAATATTGAATCCTTCCAAAAAGGTATAGTTATTGTAAAATCAAACAACAGCAATATTCACCATAATAATATACTCAATAATTTGCAACAAGGCATTTATGGAACATCTTTATTCTCAAATATAATTTCATCTAATGTTATAAGTTCTAATACTGCAACAGGTTTTTACCTGCAAAACAGCGCAAATAACATCATAAATCTAAATACAATTCAATTGCAGGATTTTGGATTGAGTTTGGTAAATTCCCAATTAAATAACATCACAAATAATACGTTCAACTTCAACAATATCGGTGCATTGAACTTAAGGCAGGATTCACATAATAATAATGTCATTAGTAATATATTTAGTGATAATAAAATAGGCGTGCAAATAGAGAATGCTCAGAGTAACAGAGTGCAATCAAACACAATTCAAACAAGCTCACAGGCAGGCATTTATTTGAGAGGTAATATAGATAATACTTATATCAACGCGAATACAATAAAAAATAATAATGTAGGAATAGAATCAGATCCATTACAGCAAAAAAAGTTAAGCATATTGACTAATATAATTTCATTCAATACTTTGAAAGATATAAATCTGAATGATGCTGCAGCATCCATAAGGTTCAATAACATATCTAATTCAAATGTGGGTTTGACATTAAAGAAGATAACTGGTTTCGAAGCCCCTAATAATTTTATAAGCAATTATATCTGCAACAATAATCTTGCGGTTGAGATAATTGAGACAGATATGAATGCGTATCAGCCAGATTTCGTGAGTAGGAATAACTGGTGCGGTGCTTCTAACGGAAATATCGCAGAATCATACTGGCAGGTTATGGTTAGGGTTGTTGATAAGGATAATGTCTCTGTTGAGAACGCTAATGTTAAGGTATTTCCTTTTGGATTTGTCTTTCCTATTTATGATTTATTTACAGGTGCAGAAGGTCTTACTGAATCATTTCAGCTGGTTGAGTTTGAGGTTGATGCAGAAGGAAACTATATTGCTAGAAATCCATATACCTTCAGGGCAGAAGCAAATGGCATGATTATCGAGAAGCAAGAGTATATAAGAGAAAACAGGTTAATACCGAATGAAGTTATAGTGCAGTTGGTGCCTTCTGTTATGACACTATATCCAATAGATGACGCTTATATAAGCCAGACTTCGCCAAACACAAACTATGGTCTTCAATCAAGTCTCCAGACAAGACCTACATTAAATCAATACAAAAGAACTTTTATCAAGTTCAATTTATCTGAGCTTAATAATAAGACAGTTGTCTCTGCTGTTTTGAGATTATGGAGAGATAGTACTGCATCAGACCAGACACAAGTTTCTGTTTTCAGGGTTGATGACAACACTTGGAGAGAAACTATAATTACATGGAACAATCAACCCCCTATATTTGACCTCATTTCCACAACTTATATTGCAGGAGGAAGCGGAGTAGTATCTTATGACTGGGATGTTAGCCAATATATTATTAATAAACTCTCTAATGAACAAGAAGTTGTATCAATGGCATTGAAAGATGCCTGGGAAGGCACTGGAACTTTTAATGTGCTTTTCAGGTCTGAAGAGTATAGCGGCACTACATATGATCCTGTATTGATAGTTGAGTATACTAATAATCCTGCTAATACTACACCTGACATAACCCCGCCAACTGTAACTTTGAATCAACCTGGAGATGGTTCGCTTTTCACCATATCAGAATATATTACATTTTTCTATACTGCAACAGATGAAAGGGCAACAGTATTGACCTGTACATTCTATTCAAACAGAACAGGTACAATGCAGCCAGAAGAAACGCATATAAATGTTGTTTCAGGAGTGCAGGACAGTTTCTCAAGAACATTCCCTAACGGAAATTATGCATGGAATGTGCAATGCTCTGATGGAGTTAATAATGCATTCGCACCAGCAGATTACACATTCACTGTACAAATAATTCCATCTCAATACAGAGCAAACTTCACAGCATCAGCAGACACTTTTGTGGATGAAATTAATCCTGAAGCAAATTACGGCACTAAATCCTATCTTTCAACAAAACCAGATGCGGCAAACAGAAGAAGAACATTCTTGAAGTTCAACCTCTCAAATATGTCAGGAATGATAGTTACCAATGCTATATTGAACATTTGCAGAGATACAACTGCTGCTGGTTATATAGATATTGACCTTTGGTCAGTAGCAGATATATCCTGGATAGAAACAGCAATGAATTGGAATAATCAACCTGCAATGACAAACTTGCTTTTAACAAAAAACATTGAAGGGGGTTCAGGATGCAAGTGGTATCAATTTGATGTGACTCCGTATGTGCAGAATGAGATAGGGGCAGGACGCCCTATACTGTCTTTTGGTCTTGTGAATCATGTAGAAAACACAGCAGGCATCAATCTTTTCTTCAGGTCAAGAGAATATTCAGGCACTTTCTATGACCCATATTTGGAAGTAAGCTACACTACACAACTAATTAAGCCAGAAGTAAAAAGAGATGTCAGACGAATTAGCCTTTCCTAAATAATTGAAGGATGATGCTGAATCTTTTATAGAAAGGCATATCCTTAAGTATTTTTTGATATTTTTTCAATATGCAGAAATGACAGAGGACTTTAAAATAAAAATTGCAGAGCTATTAGAACTGGCTCAGTCTTTTTTGACTTTTGATATTTTTTATCAGCGGACTTGCAGCTAATAAAACGTTGATATCGATATTGAATTTCTTGGCTGTTAATTTTCTTGCATATTCAATCATCAATTCCTTATCAGAAAACTCTATGCCATTACTTTTCATTGCATGCCTGACTGCCTCTCTCACAACCCAGACACCCAGTGGAGCCCAGTATTCTTTTGTGATAAATCTTAATGCGAGTACAGAACCTTTCTTCTTGAGCTCTCTTAATTTTTCCAAAATACTTAGCCTTGCTGCATAATAACCGCCTGCTGTTTCTTGGGCATATTCTTTTCTGCCTCTGAAATCTTCATAATCGTGTGAATATTCTAGTCTCTGGCTCTCTTCAGGCACTCTTGACTCAAAAAGGTCATAGCTCCATTCTCCTGGAAAGAAGAGAACAAGGTAGTAATTTCCAAAATAACCTCCGAAAAAAGCAGTTGGATTAATCTCGTTAAAATTCTCTATTTCTTTTATGATTTTTTTAGCGAGGATGTCATCAATAGCAGTGATGCTCCACCTTGTTGGCACTAATTTTCTGTTTTTCTTAAGCCCGAGGTTGCCTGCTGAAAAAATTTTTGCTATGAAATGCTCATCAAACCCTTTTGCATAAAGATTGTTGATAGCATCTACGCTTAATAAATCAGTATCTTCAACTACTTTCTGCACTCTTGTATCTATTTTCGGATTCTCTGTTATCTGCCCTTTTACTAATTCTGCAGAAGGACCATAAGGCATGAGGTCTTGATGTATGCTAATGAAAAATTTTGGGACTTTATTGAGAGAGACCTCTACATCAACTGGTTTTGATGATAAACTGAGTTCTTGAATCATATCAACGTATCTTTCATTGAAATTCTTGATATTTGCCTTGAATCTTGAATTGACAAGCTCACACCTGAGATCAACAATATTCTGAATACTTATATTTGGATTTTGGGCCCAGTTTCTTGGTTCGTCATTGCCTTTATATTGTTCTGTGCTCAAAAAACCGACATTAACTTCAGGATATCCATAGCTTCCAACTAGGATGTTAGGTGCTTCACCAAAATAATCTTTTTTCAGCTGAGCATTGATGCGGGCTTGTGTCTGCAACTTTTTCCATATAGGACATTCCTTACTGTCGTGATGCCCTTTGCAATAGACGCAGAGTTTCATTATGAAATTTGAGTATAAAGAATATAAAAAGTTGTCTATTATAACGACATAAAAGAAAAAATGATTTAAAAATAAGATATATAAAAGCAAAATATTTAAAAACAATTTAAACATCTATTCCTTATAATGGGCAAAAAGTGCATTATTTGTGGCAAGGAAGCAGAATATTGCGTTAAGGATTCTAATGAATATTATTGTAAAGAATGTGCACTTGAGAACTTCGGTGATCTCTCATATCTCATCACAGCAGAAGAGCAAGCCAAACGATTGAAAGATGCTCTTGAGAAGGAGTTAGAGGGGCAGAAAGATAATGATTATGAGAGAAACGAAGAGTCAAAAGAATAAGATGGGAATTTCTAGGCATACTTTTCAGGAGAAAATTTTAGGAAAAAACAGCACAAGCATCCTGAAAAAGTCAAGGGTTGCAATAATAGGTATTGGCGGACTTGGCTGTACTGTTGCAGAACTCTTGGCAAGATCAGGAGTAGGAAATCTTATTCTTTATGATTTTGATAAAGTCGAATTAAGAAATATATACAGACAAACATTGTTTGATGAGAACGATGTGGGAAAATATAAAGTCAAAGCAGCGAAAAAAAAATTGGTTGAGATAAATAAGGAGATTAAAATTAATATTGATAACAAAATTATAATGAAAAAAACAATAAATAATATAAAAAAATACAAACCTCACGTAATAATAGACTGTGTAGACAATTTGCAGACAAAATTTCTATTAAATGATTTTTGTATAAGGAATAAAATACCTCTTGTGCATGGCTCGGCAATAAAAGATAGAGGAACTATTTTTATAGTGAATAAATCACCGTGTCTAAGATGCATATATCCTGAGAATAGTATTGAAGAGAGTTGCTCAGGTTTGGGCGTTATCAACACAATAATTACTTTGATTGCTTCTTTACAGACCAATGAATCCTTGAATCTTCTTCTTAAAAATAATTATGAAAAGCATTTAATTAGAATAAATCTAAAAAGAAATGAAATTACAAAAATTAAGGTCAAGCCTAAAAAGAAATGTATCTGCCAATAAAACTTTACCTCAATAAAACTCTGCCTTTTCCAACTTGAAATGCATTTTATTGTAGAGACCATAAAGAATATGCTTCAAATTTGACTCATTCAATGATAGTGGCTTAAAAGACCATCTTAAGCAGAATCCCTTGTTGAAACCTATGCCATCAGCATCAATGTATGCCCAATAATCATCTGGAAAGAAATATTTGATTGTGTATGTATCAGAATCATTATATTTCTGCCTGATAAAGCTAAATATCTTGTATGATAAATTCTCATATGACATCACATATTTAACAATATCATCAAGATGAGATGCGAAATCAGATGGTGATTGAAATTTCAATGATGGAGAAAAAACTCCTTTTTTTAATTTGCTTAGTGGAAATCTTTGATACTTATAGAAATCATTTTTATTCGCTTCAAAAATCAAATCAAATAATTCTGATTTCATCTGTAAAATCGTAATTGTTGAAGATTTGAATTTTGCTATTATATCTGCTTTGTTTTGGTCGTACATTATAAAAAGTAATCCAAAAACATTTAAAAAACTTTCTAAAATCCAAACAAAAAACCTTTTAAAGCAAGGAGATTTTTGATATATTATGTCTATAGAAAAAAAAGATATTGAATACATTAAAAAAACTCTTGATGAATGCCACAACCCCTTATTTTTTTTTGATGATGATGCAGATGGCTTATGCTCGTTCTTATTATTTTACAGATACAAAAGAGAGGGCCATGGAATTCCTGTAAAGGCCAGATCAAAGATGGTCACAGAAATGATGCTGAGAAAGGTAAGAGAATATTCTCCTGATATTGTTTTCATTTTGGATTCTGCCAATGTAGATGACGAATTCATTGAAAAAAGTAATGTGCCAATTATTTGGATAGATCATCATCCTTTCAAGCAAAAAAAAGGAGTCAAATATTTCAATCCTTTGCTGGGTGATCCTAAAGACAACAGCCCAACATCTTATTGGTGTTATAAGGTTGTTGAGGATGATATGTGGATAGCAATGATAGGATGCATTGGAGATTATTTTGTGCCTGATTTTTTAAAAGAATTCCAAGAAAAATATCCTGATCTTTTAGAGAAAGGAATAAAGACTCCTGATAAGGTCCTTTTTGAGACAAAAATCGGGCTCTTGACAAGAATTTTCTGGTTCAACTTGAAAGGAAAAAGCAGCGATGTCTCGAAATCTATAAAAGTATTGACAAGAATTGAAGATCCTTATGAGATACTTGAAGCAAAAACTGCCCGAGGAAGTTTCATTAAGAAAAGATTCGAAAAAATAAATACAGAATATGAAAAATTAATGCAAGAGACAAAACCAGAAATCATTGGTAGAATAAAGATATTCAATTATCCTGAATCAAAATCCAGCATGACTTCATTCTTGTCAAATGAGCTTCAGTATAAAAACCCGAATGATGTTATTCTCGTGTGTCGGCTTAAATCAGGAGAATACAAATGCTCTATGAGAAGCAATAAAATTAAATTAGATGCGATTCTCAAAAAAGCGCTAACAGGTATAAAAGGATATGGCGGAGGCCATAAGCACGCAGTAGGTTGTGTAATAAAACAGGATTATTTTGATACATTTAAGAAAAACTTGTTAGAGCTTATTAACAAAAAATAGGCAAAAATTTAAAAAGAAGCTATAAATTTTCATATAACACGCGTCGGTGGTCCAATGGTTAAGACAATGGCCTTCCATGCTATATTACGAAGATAGCCATTTATCCGGGTTCGAGTCCCGGCCGGCGCATATTTCAATCTTCCAGATAATATTTTATATCTTTTATTATTTCTTTTTTTACGTTCCTGAAGATTTCTTCAGAACTCATATCTTTAAAAATTCTCAATTCAAGTAGCAAACTGTCTAGCAATTCCTGTTCAACAGCAGTTTTTTCAAACTTGGCAGAATCGGTGAATTTTACATATTCTCCTATAAGAGGAATATTGTATATTAGTTTTTCTTCATTATCATATTTTTCCATTAACTCTTCTTTCTTTTTGATTTTTTTCTCAAGTGCGCTTTCAATCTCTGCTCTTTCTTTTTTGAAATATTTCTTAACGCGGGCTAATTCACCCAATTTTATGCTTAGATCTTTGAGCTCGCTATCTGCTGCGGTACATAGACTATCTCCTAAAATAAACTCTTTATAGAGATCTCTAAGTAAAATACCTATTGGTCCATATTTCACTTTTTCATATAATGTTTTTAACACCATTTTTATTTTTTTAAGGATAATTTTTGACCGACACTGCCTTAGTGCAATGGCTCGAGCAGTCCTGTTCTGCGTGCCATTCATTTATCCTCGCCTATGGCACGCTTAGTCGTTGTCTTACGTAAATGTATATTTAATTAAAAATCTTTGTTTTACAAAATTCGCATTTTTTGAAACTTCACGGTGTTTTTTACCAATATTTTTAAATATGAAACTATATTCCAAAATCTTAAGGAGGTGGCTTAAATGACAAAAAAAGCAAAATTAAAAGTTTGGCTAATAATAATAGGTATTATCATCATATTGCTTTTAGGAGCAGCGTTTGTGCTGGCCCATAAAACAGTCAAGGCTCAATTGATGATAAATCAGGGAGATGTTCAGGTAGATAAAGGAAAAGGTTATTCTGCAGCAGTAGACGGAATGGAATTAGGAAATAACGATAAAGTAAAAACAGGAGCAGACGGAAAAGCAACAATAATTCTTTTTGAATCAGATATTGTTAGGCTAGAACCAAATACTGAAATCCAGATTTCCAAATTGACTTCAAAAGAAAACAGCATAAAACAAGAATCCGGAATCACATGGTCAAAAATAAATAAGTTGGGAGGAATAGAAGAGTTCAATATAGAAACTCCAACAACAGTGGCTACTGTAAGAGGCACTGGTTTCAAGACAAAGGTCATTGATGAAGATAGTGATGAATTCTTGGTGGGAGATGGCATTGTTAGTGCGTTTAACAAAAAAAACCAGCAAACTCAAGATATAAATCAAAAGGAGAAATTCAAGTTTTTCAGGGACAGGATTGAAAAAGGAGAGTTAACTGATGAGGATATTGCTTTTATTGAGAATAATGAAAATGCAGACATAAATGATTTGAAGAAGTTAAGGATGCTTCTCATAAAAAGAGATAAAGTTCTTTCTAAAGTTATGAATAAATTTCAGAAAGAGGAGAATCAGGAGTTCTTTGATGATCTGGACAATGGCAGAATAAGCGAAGATGAAGTCCTTCAGAAGATGCCTTATAAGCCGGCAGTCATAAAGAAGATTGTCAAGATAAATCAGAGAATCAGAGAAAGACAATCAAGATGAAAATATTAAAAGGAAAAACTTTTTCAAGCATAATAATAGTATTGACAGTTTCTATTTTACTTTCATTTTTTTTCATTTTAGCTCTTTTTCAGACCTGGCAAAACAAACTCGCAGATTCATTGTATTCTGAAAGAGAGCCCATAAATCAGATTATTATTGTTGCTATTGATGACAAATCAATACAAGAAATAGGAAGATGGCCCTGGTCAAGGACGGTTTTTGCCAATTTTTTCAACAAGCTTGATAATACCTCTGTTATCGGAGTTGATATTGGGTTTTTCGAACCTCAAGCAATAGAGCCCGATAAGGCTTTAGCAGATTCAATAAAAAAACACAGAATAGTCATGCCTGTTGAAATTATTTTTGAAAAGGAAGAATTCATATTAAAGCCAATACCTGAATTGATTAATAACACAGAATTAGGAGTCGTGAATATCTTTTCTGATTCTGATGGCATAACCAGAAAAGCGCCTTTAAGGTATAAAGGATATGAGAGTTTTGCTTCAAAAATATATGAGCTTTACAACAATAAAAGATTTGAATATGACGATGCTAATCTTTACATAAACTTTGTAGGTGCTCCTGGAAAATTTGAATACTATTCAATGACAGACATAATCAATAACAGGATAGAAAAGGAGAAATTCAAGGACAAAATAATACTAGTAGGCGCAACTTCTGCTGATCTTCACGACACTTATTTTGTTCCTACCTCAGAAGGCAAGCAGATGCCCGGAGTTGAGATCCATGCCAATATCTTGAATACTATGATGACAAGGAATTTTCTTCATAAACAAAGTCAATTCTCGGTGATTTTGCTGATAATATTATTTTCAGTCTTGACTATTACAATCTTCAAGAACACTAGATTGTGGATATCTACAATAATAACAGCTGGAATGATTTTAATCTATTTGATAGCGTCAATATTACTTTTCAGACAAGGAACAATAATGAACATAATATATCCTGAGCTATCAATCATAATCACATATGTCTCAGGAGCAGTAACATTCTATGTGCACGAAAAGAAATCAAAAAGCAGGATAATCAAGATATTCGGAAAATACGTATCCAAACACGTAGCAAATGAAATCTTGAAAAAGACAGATGAAGGAAAAATAGAGTTGAGTGAGCTTAAGGGAATAGAAAGGACAATCACAATACTTTTCGGAGATATAAGAGGTTTCACAACCATCTCAGAAAAGATGAAACCAAAAGAAGTTGTGCATATGCTCAATACATATCTTGGAGAGATGACAAAAGCAGTCTTCAAGCATGATGGCACAGTTGATAAATACATTGGGGATTGCATCATGGCAATATACAATGCACCCATACAACAAAAAGATCATGCTTTAGCAGCAGTAAAGTCTGCGATTGATATACAGAATATAGTAAAAGAAATACATAAAAAAGACAAGAGCGTGCCTGCAGTGAAATTTGGCATAGGCATAAATACAGGAGAAGCAGTCATTGGAAACATCGGCTCAGAAGAGAGAATGGAATACACCGCTATAGGGGACAATGTAAATCTGGCCTCAAGATTGTGTGGAGCAGCAGCCCCTGACGAGATTTTGATATCAGAAAGCACATATCAACTAGTCCAGGACCAAGTTGTAGTGGAGAAAAAAGAGCCTCTTAAGGTTAAAGGAAAGGAAAAACCAGTTCAAGTATACAGAGTGGTGAAATTAAAATGAAAGAAACAATTCTGACAATCACTGCTCATGATGATGACAATATATTCGGCATGGGAGGCACAATATTGAAATACAAAAAAGAAGGGAAAAAAATCATAACTATTGTGTGTTCTTTCGGAGAAAGTTCTAATCCTTGGCTGAAAAAAGAATATATAAGATCAAAGAGAATCAAGGAATGGGGCAGAGTTGCAGAAAAAATCGGAGTCTCACAAACTATTTTTCTGGGAATGACTGAAACAAAATTCAAGAAAGAGTTTCCAGAAAAGAAAGCCATGATATTGAAAATTATTGAGGAGCATAAACCTTCGAGGATATTCACTCATTCGGTTAATGATATGCATCCTGACCATAGAGACACGATAAATTTTGTAAAAGAATTGGTGATTGAAAATGACCTTGATATTCCTATTTATTGTTTTGAGGTTTGGACTCCTTTGCTTTGGAAAAAGAATATGCCTTCTGCATATATAGACATAACAGATACATTCAAGGAAAAGATGGCCTTGCTGAAGATGTTCAAATCACAGGCGCATGTTAGAGTCAATTTAAATTGGTCTATTTATTTAAGAGGTATATTAAATGGATTTTATGCTGGTTGCAAATATGCTGAAAGATTCAGCATCATAAGATGAAAGATAAGATGAAAGATAAAACAAAAGACAACACAAAAGATAAATTCAACAAAAAACCTAGATTAGTTATTGCCTCAGACACATTCTTGCCTAGAAGAGATGGTATTTCTATCTCTTTAGGAGAGATAATAACCAGGATGGCAAAGGAATTTAGCATAACAGTGCTTGCTCCTAATTTGGGACACATAGAAAAAAAATTTCCTAGTGTGAGAATATTACAGCAGCCTCTCTGGCTCAAAATTACTGACTTTACAATATCCCTGCCTAAACTAAAGATGATGAAAACAGAGATCCAGAATTGTGATATAGTTTTTGTACATTCTTTTGGACCAATAGGTTATTTTGCAGTAAAATATGGAAAAAAGTACAACAAGAAAATCGTATCATATATTCATTCAATAGATTATGAGCTCTGGCCAAAGAACATCTCAATGCCTGCAATTCCTGAAAAGTTTATGGTAAAGATAATCAAAAGATTTTTGAGTAAAATCTGTAATAAAAATGATCTTTTGCTCGTGCCCAATATGGAAGTTCAGGAGATACTGAGAAAATTGAAAGTGAATACAAAAATAATCATAATTCCATTGGGTATAAACACAGAGAAATTTTATCCTCCTGAAGACAGGAATGCTATCAGGGAAAAATTAAAATTGGACAAGAATGCTTTCATAATAGGATATGTCGGAAGATTGGCTGCTGAGAAGGATTTAGACACGATAATAACTGCTTTCAAGCAGATTGAGGAGAAATTTCCATTAGCAAGGCTGGTTTTTGTTGGAGAGGGTCTTTCAAAATATAAGAAGCTAGAGGATCCTAAAATAATAGTTACTGGCCAAGTCGATAATGTGGCTGAATATCTTAGGGCTTTTGACTGCTTTGTTTTAGCATCCTTAACAGAGACCACTTCATTGGCGACTTTAGAGGCAATGGCAACAGGTCTTCCTGTGATATGCACACCTGTTGGATCAATAAAGAAATATATTATCAATGGCTACAATGGGCTTCTCTTTCCAAAAAAGAACCATTATTTGCTTGCCAAAAAATTTGAGCTTCTTTTGAATTATGAGAAATTAAGGACGCATTTATCAGAGAACGCGAGAAAAACAGTGCTCCAGAAATACAACTGGAATGAAACGTCTAATGAGATAATTGAAGTGCTGAAAAAACTGATTATATCTTGAGGCTCACGACATTGCTCATGCCGTGCTGGTCCATGCTCACGCCATAAAGAATATCAGCAGCGGATATTACTTCATCGTTGTGAGATATAACTATGTATTGGGCCTTATTAGAATACATCTTTATCAGTTTTGCCAATTCATCTGAGTTCTTCTTATCAAGCGCAGCATCAACTTCATCTAAAATATAGAATGAATGTGGTTGATATTCTTGGATAGCAAAGATGAATGCCAAAGCAGTCATTGTTTTCTCTCCTCCTGAAAGGCTTCTGATATCTAAAAACTTGTTTCCAGTCAACTTTACTTTTATGAAAAGCCCGCCTTCGAAAGGGCTGGCCTCATTCTCCAATTCAAGAACTGCTTCGCCTTTGGTGTTCAATGTCAAGAATATCTTGCTGAAATGCTGTGCCAAGGCATTATATGTTCTTAAGAAAAGCTCTTTTTTCTTTGTCTCAATTTCATTTATCATTACTAATACATCTTCTCTCTCTTTTTCAAGCACTTTCTTTTTTTCAAGAAGGTCATTATATTCACGTTCAACATTATCATATATCTCTAGTGCTTTCAGATTAACCGAGCCCATATTCTCTACCATTTCTTTGAACTGGTTTATTTCTCTTGTTATGGTGGCGTCTTGCTTTGAGTGGTCTATCTCAACTCCCTCATATTCTTTGAACTCGAGTTCTAAACCTCCTAGTTCTGTTTCTACTCTTGTTTTTTCTATGTTTATTTGGCTTATCCTGAACTCCGCCTTTCTTAATGATGCATCTGCTTCCATCAATGAATTAGTTAGTTTATTGTTGCTGTGGTCAAGTTTTGATTTTTGCGTGAAAAGGTCATGGAACTGTTCCATGAATATCTTTTCAGCTTTCTCTTTCTCTTTTAGCTCTCTGCCTTTCTCATCAAGATACTCATTCAATCTTTTCATCTCATCCTTGAAATCACTCTTCTCTTTCTGGTGCTGAGCTATAATTTTGGAGATTCTCTCTTTTTCAGGCTCTAGAATATTTGTCCTTTGGGCGTCGATGTTTTTTATGTCATTCTCAATCTGCATGGCGCTTTCCTTGATTTCTTGTCTTTTCTGCTCGAAGGTGTTAAGCTCAGCTATTGTTGTCGGAGATCTCAAATATGCTATTTTATTTCTCAACTCTTGCCTTTTTATCTTCTCGTCTGCCAATTCCTTGTTTTTCTTGCTTATTTCACCCAGAATCTTATCTAATTCTTTTTCTACCTTCTTGATCTCATTGATTATATCTCTTTTAACCGCTTTCGAAGCGTCCATATCCGCTGAATCCAGATGTA
>JBBIVF010000005.1:0-14109 GCA_037439845.1 Candidatus Woesearchaeota archaeon | reverse complement strand
GTGATTTCTCGACCTTTATTATCTCGCCTTCAAGACCTGCCTTGAATTGTCTTAATTTGGTTATATCATCATCGAGCTGTTTTTTCTCTTTCTCTAATCTCATTATTACTCTGGCATTGTCATCTATGAGTTTCTCAACTGTTTTCACTTCATCATGGAGTTCTTTTTCAGAGAATCCGATGCCTGACCTTTTTGTTCTATAGCCACCTTGCATTGCTCCGGAAAGTTCAGCCAGGTCACCGTCTAAAGTTACCATCTTTACTTTGCCTATGCCGATTTTTCTTGCTATGTCAATATCTTCAACTACCAAAGTATTACCGAAAACATATTCGAATATTTTTTTGTATTTGGGATCGAAATCTATCAGGTCAATAGCCATTCCGATTACTCCTTTATGTGCAGTCAATGCCTTTACATTGACGTCAATGCCTTTAGATTTTATTTTGTTCAATGGCAAAAAAGTGACAACACCGTGTTTTCCTTCTTTCAGGAATTTTATGCACTGTGCAGCAACCTTGTCATCCTCCACCACAACGCTCTTTATTTTCTGCGCTGCTGCCACTTCCAAGGCCAAAGAATATTTTGTAGAAACTTTTCCAAGTTCAGATACCATTCCGTGTATGCCGCTTATCTTTTTTCGCTGTTCCATTATCGTCTTTAATCCATGATCTGCCTGCAAGGATTCTAATGCCATTGCCTCTTTTAATTTTGTCTTGGACATCTGCTCATTCAACGCAAGCATTTTGTTTCTTGCATTAGCGATTTCCAAAGAAATTTCAGAATCCCTGTTGAGTTTTTGGTTGAGTTCACTTGTCGCTTTCTTGAACTCTTCCTTTTTTTTCTTTAAATCTTCTATTGCGTCTTTGTTTTCTTTCTCGACTTCAAGCACTTTGTTTATTTTCTCGTCTATGGCCTGCATCTGAAACTCGAGTTTGTCTTTTCTTCTTAAGAGGTCTTGTTGCACCTCTCTCAGGCTGTGCATTTCTTTTTCTTTATCTTCAAGTGCCTTGTCTATTTTATCTATCTCTTGCTCTATGTCTCCGACGCTGTCTAGCTTGTGTTTTTTCTTGAATTCAACTATCCTTGTTTCGAGTTCTCTTATTTCCTTTTTTCTGTTTTGCTCCTGTTCGCTTAATGCTTTTTTTTCTGCATCCAGGATCTTTATCTTATTCGTGACTTCTTCAAGCGTGACCTTTAACTGCTCTATCCTAGAATCAACCTTTTCTATTTCCTGATTGAGTGTTTCTATCCTGTTCTTTGACGTTCCTATATCTACCTTGATTTTTTCTATTTCCTTGTGTAACGCGACTTGCTCTTTCGCGCCTTTTGTTTCTATCTCTTTGTTTATGGAATCTATCTTCTGCCTGTTTTCTTCTATCTGTTTTTTTATTTCTTCACATCTTTGCTCGTAACCTTTTCTTGACTCTTCTAGAGCAATCAATCTTTTTTCAATCTCTGCTTTTTCTTTTTTCTTATCCTCTATGAGCCGATATATTCTAGTAGCTTTATTTATCTTGATTTTCTGGTTCAATTCCTGATACTTCAAAGCCTGGTCTCTTTCTTTTTTCAATTCTTTGAGATGATTTTCTCTTTCATTTAGGATTATCTCTGCTTCTTTTAGCTTTAGGTCAACTTTCTCTAACTCGTGAAGAGCTTTTTGCTTTCTCTCTTCATACTGCCCTATGCCTGCTATTTCAGATACAAGAAGAAGCCTGTCATTAGGTGACATCTCAACAAATTTTACGATATCTCCTTGAAGCACTATGTTGAATCCTTCTGGATCGACATTTGCGAATGCAAGTAGCTCAAGCACCTGTTGTCTTGTTCTTTTCTCGTCATTTATAAGATAAAGAGAATTTCCATTTTGTTTGACTATTCTTGATATTTTTATTTCATCCAACTCAACCGGAAAAATCCGTTTGGTATTATCAAAATACAAAGAGACTTCTGCCTGTTTGGCAGGCTGTTTTGATTTTCCGCCATTGTAAATCAGATTAGCAGATTTTTCTGCTCGTAATGCTTTTGTGCTTGACCTTCCTAGTACAAAGCAAAGCGCATCTATTATATTGGATTTTCCAGAACCATTTGGCCCTACAACACAATTAAAGCCATCCCCAAAAATAAGTTCAGTATGCTTAGCAAAGCTCTTAAATCCTTTCATTACGAGTCTATTTATTTTTGTCAATCTAGAATTTCCCTCCTTTTCTATTCAATACTTCTAGTGCCTATGATTTATAAAGGTTTATATCCTCTGCCATCTCAATTTAATAATTATTATTTCTTAATTAATAAGTATTTATTTCTTATTATAATTTAAATAATACTTATTAATATGCTAATTTATTAGTATTCAGAAATCTCCTAATTTTTTCTGTTTTCGCTCATCATCTGCCAGTTTAAAACTCATCCAGCTTTTCCTGAAGAAATCATATTTATCAAAATTATTTTTCAGAAATTCTTGTGTTTTTGGATCTGACATGTAACCTGAACCAATATCTATCCCAAATTCTTTTTTGATTTTCTCAATTTCATTATCTCTACTCACTTTTGCAATAACTGAGGCTGCACTCACAATGATATGATTTTGGTCTGCTTTATGCTCACAGATTATTTTTATTGAATTGTCTTTTATGTACCTCATCATAAATTCTGCATAAGATTTTGTGTTTGGTGAAGGACAATCTACTATTGCAGAATCTATCTTAATTTCATTGGAGATTTCATTTATCATCTCGCAAGCATTCTTTGCTTCTAAAAAATTCAGGTTATTATTAATTGAGTTTACTGCCTTGTCTATTTCTTGAGGAGAGATTATTTTAATTTTGATGCTTTTCGCGATTGATTTTATTATCGGAAATAGCTTCTCTCTCCTTTCTTTGCTAAGCATTTTTGAATCTTTAATATTTAGCTCTCTTAATTTTTCTTCATCCTTTTTTGAAAAAGCAACTGCACACATCACCAATGGCCCTAACACAGGCCCTCTTCCTGCTTCGTCAATTCCAATGATTATCATAATGCTGGTATTATTAGTCTCTTTATATGTTTTTACAAAAAGATGCTATTGAAAATAAAACAAAAATTATTTAAATAACCATCCCCAGAAAAACAAAAGAAAAAATATGAAAGACCTTATTATTGTCGGAAAAAACCAGCTTAATTCTAGAGAGATGAGAATACTTGAGAAATTGACATCTGAATATTATGAAAAGATAAGAAGAACCCTGAAAAAAATTACATCTGTAAAAATAGTTATAAAAAAACAGTCAAAAGGCAATGCAAAATTTTCTGTTCATGTACAAGCAATGGCGCCTGCAAGAAAATTTGTCTCAACTCATGGTCATGACTTTGATTTTGCTAAGGCACTACATAAGGCTTTCAATGATGTTGAGATTGAGATAGAGCACACATTACATTCTGGAGATAATTTAAAGAACATCCATAATACCAAATATTTTGTCAGAAAAAAAGAGTTCTTGATAGAAAAGGCCAAAAGAAAGAAAAGAAACTAAGCAAAAAGAAACTAAGCATATTTAGATTTTTATTCTAAACTTCTCAATATTTTAACATATTTAAGATAAAAATTAAGATAAAAAATAGCGGGGAGAGGATTTGAACCTCTGACCTCCGGGTTATGAGCCCGACAGGCACTCCAGACTGCCCTACCCCGCTATAAGTATTATATTTTGAATTCTTTGGTCTTACTTATAAAGGTTACTGTAAAATTATCAAAAACATTTATAAAAGAAAAATAAGAAATGAAATAGTACTAAGAGGTGTTTATATGAGAAGATTAATTGCTGCTATTCTCGGTTCAGACAAAGATGTGTGTACAAAAAAACAATATAAAATTGCTTACGAAGTTGGAAAACAACTTGCCTTAAATGGCATTGTGGTTCTTACAGGAGGAGGATTTGGAGTAATGGAAGCTGCTTGTAAAGGAGCAAAAAAAATGAAAGGTTTGACTGTTGGAGTTACCTGGGGTCATAAGAAGAGCGAGGCAAACAGATTCTGTGATATTGTGCTTCCTTCTGGCATAGGTTTTGCAAGGGACCAGATAAACTCAAACGCAGCAGATGCAGTTATACTTGTTGGAGGAGGAGTAGGAACATTGTCAGAAGCAACATATGCATATTTTGATAAGGTTCCTATAATAGCCATGACTAAATCAGGAGGAACTGCACAAAAATACTCGAATTCTTATCTTGACAAAAGAAGAAGAATAAAGATAATAGGAGCTGATACTGTGGAAGATGCTATAAACATTGTGCTTCAGAAAGTAAAGCCATATAAAAAAATAAATGGATGTCTTTATAAAAGATCATAAAAAAATCACAAGAAAAAATCATAAAAATGAAACTTGAATTTGTTGGAGCTGCTAAGATAGTTACTGGATCTTGTTATCTATTTACGATAAACAATTATCAGTTCTTGATGGAATGTGGAATGTTTCAGGGTGAAAAAGAAGAAACTAAATTGAATTATGACCCTTTTCCTTTTGATCCGAAAAAAATTAAATTCGTCATTCTTAGCCACGCTCATATAGATCACTCTGGACTAATTCCTAAATTAGTAAAGGAAGGTTTCAAAGGAGTTATATATTGTACAAAACCAACAAAAGATCTTTGCAACATAATGCTTCAGGATTCAGGACATCTGCAGGAATCAGAGAACAAAGATGAGAACAAAAAAAGAGTAAGACAGGGCCTTCCTCCAAGAAATCCTCTTTATATCCAAAAAGATGCAAAGGAATGCATAAAATATTTCAAAGGATATGATTATGATCAGGAAATTCAAATAACACCAGAAGTAAAAGTTATTTTTAGAGATGCTGGTCACATTTTAGGCAGTGCTGAAATAGAGCTTTTCTTGACAGAAAAGAAAAGAACTGTAAAAATTGTGTTTTCAGGAGACCTGGGTCAAAAAGATATGCCTATTGTTAGAGACCCAACTCTTATTAAAGAAGCAGATTATGTCATTGTCGAGACAACATATGGAGATAGGTTGCACGAGAGTACAGAAATGAAGAAACAAAAACTGCAAAAGATAATATCAACCACACTTAAAAGAAAGGGAAAAGTACTTATACCGAGTTTTGCAATAGAAAGGTCGCAAGAACTTATTTATCATATAAACGACCTAGTTGAGCATAATCTTCTTCCTAAAACAACAGTGTTTTTGGATTCTCCTCTTGCCATTGATGCAACAGACATTTTTCTGAAATATACTGATTATTTCGATGAAGAGGCGCATGCTTTGCTTAAAAGCAAAGACAATCCATTCAGATTTCCAGGATTGAGATATGTCAAGAAGACAGAGGATTCTATTGATTTGAATAGTTATGAAAAACCATGTATAATTATTGCAGGAGCAGGGATGTGTAATGGCGGAAGAATAAAGCATCATCTTAAACATAATGCATGGAATCCACGAAATACAATTTTATTTATTGGGTTCCAGGCAAAAGGAACATTAGGACGACAGATACTTGATGGCGCTGAATATGTCAAGATATATGGAGAGGAGATAAAAATAGCTGCAGAGGTGCAAAGCATTGAGGGCTATTCAGCACACGCAGACCAATCTGGCTTGATAGAATGGGTAAGATATTTCAAAAATCCGAAGAAAGTATTTTTGTGTCATGGAGAGCCGCATTCAATAGAAGTTTTTTCAAAGCTAGTAGAGCAACAAACAAAGTTCAAGACATATGCTCCTTCATTGAGAGAAGAGATTGAGCTTTGATTTTTTTGTATTGCTGAATTAACGAAGCTATTAAAGTAAATTTGCAAGTTTCTTTATGTCCTTATTTGCTATATGAGTGTAAATTTGTGTTTATGCTGTACTTACACTTTGCTCGAGGTATTTTGTCTCGCAAAAAAACACATAATAGTGATTAAGTTCAACTTGGAGTCCTAATGATGTCTTTTAAGCATTTTTCCACACTAGTAAGAAACCATTCGCAAGTAGTTATTATGATAACATTTATAAATAAAGGCCTATTTTTTAAGTAAAAAATGGCACAGAAAGAGCATTTTTATACGGCTGAGTTTTTTCAATCAGCAAGCTTAGAACCATTTATAGAGCATATAAGACAATATTTTGATGGTCGAAGAACAGTTCCTGTTTCAAGAGCAAAAAGTTATACTTCTCATGATATTTTTTTTACCTTTTCTGATACATTATTACACAAATTTTTAGAACAACCAGATTCAATGAAAAAACCTTATGAAGTAGCATTAAAATATGGTTTTAGAGGTTACAGTGCTGGTGGTAAAAATGGGATTTTTCTATTACGAAAGAGCGATGGTGGATTAATTGATACTGTTAATCGTTTAGCAGCCGCATATAACGATATTATCAGAGAAGATTTAGACTTACAAGAAAATGGACTTGACAGTCTTCGTAAAGTTAAAGTTGTCTGGCATGCACCCTCAGGAAAAAGAATTGTTGGTGTCTATAACACATATAATAACAGAATGCTTTTTCTTGATTTTGCTCAATACTAAACTGCTTCTAAAATTTCTACTTCAATACCTTTTGGAAATTTATATTCTCGCAAACCATTTGATTGTGATATGGGCGTATCGGGATTAATTGGTTTTAATTTTGTCTGAAAAAAAATTACTTTATCTGAAGAGGCGACTCCAATACTACCAAAAAAATTTTTTCTCTGGTCTTTTGACATCATTTTTATCTTTTCTATTATATCTGCTGTAGCATCAAAAACAGGAGTAGGATCTTTTGAAGAACTTAATTTTCTTTCTGATATTGTTTTTTTGTACTCTTTCTTACTCATTGCTCTTCCATATGTTTTTGGTTCTGGATAATATGCGTCCTTTTCAAAGTTAATAATCTTTAGTGTGAGTTGTTTTAAAAATGTTATAAAAGAAAGGATTTTATTTCCAACATTTTCAAAACTTGCAAAGAAAAGTTCTGCTTCTTTTGGAGTAGATTTTTTATTTAACTTAATACCATCTTGAAGCATTGCTTCTAATTGCTTAATTCTTGTAATCATCAATCCAGAATAATATAATGCATCCTTAAGATATTCAAATAATAGGTCAGTATGTAATTTCTTTTTTGCAATTGTCTCAAAATCTCTTTCAATTTTATTCAATTCCTCAGTATACTTTTCTAAATCATCTTGTAGTTGTCCTTCTTTTTTACTAACCTTTTCTAATTCTGCCAAAATCTCTGACAAGACATCAAGATTAATTGCACCATAATTAAGAGAATAAGAATGAATTATAAATCCTTTTTTTATTAGAATTTCATCATGTATTGATTCTTCTTTTTTCATTATTTTTATCAATAATGCTTCTAATTTTTCGAATTGTTCTTGTAGATAGTGTAAAAAAAGTTCTATTTTAGCCATTCACTTAAACACATATTCAAGAGTTTATATGCTTTTTTATTATGGGGCGGAAAACTACTCTAAGTGCTTGTTGGGATATAACAGGGACAAACTTCAAATTACTCTGCGGATGCTGGTTCGCTATAGTTGCGTATGAGAAAGAAATTTAATAGCACTTTTACAGTTCTGCTTATCTATAGTTTATTTTAATGAAATTGATTTTTTAGCCCTATTTTATTTGTTCACAAAGCTAACTCAAGGTCTATTAATGCCATACATTAATTGCCATAATGATATATCAAGAACATGTTAAAAGACCATTTTATTAGAAACCTATTTAAATGGACCAAGGCTTTTTCTTTTTAATGCCGAGGTCGCATAGTGGCTATTGCGGTGGCCTGCTAAGTCACTGTCCTTCGGGACACGGGAGTTCGAATCTCCCCCTCGGCGTTTTAACTGTTAAGAGTTGAAAATGAAAAAAATCATTGCTATATTGCTTTTTCTTTTAATAATTCAAATCTGCCAAGCTAAAATATTAGAATCAGATTCAGGCATATTGGATGTGACAATAGACCACATAGTAACAATTGATAATTCTTCAAAACTTAATATGATGAGAGTAACTCTTCCTTATAGTGCAATAAATGACTCAAGGCAGAAAATACTTTCATTGACAACAGACCCTCCTAGCAAAGAGCAAAATGAATCTTTAGTATTTGAAAAAGGGAATTTAAACAAGAACAAGATACATTATCAGATAAAAATAAAAGCTGAGATTAGTCAAACATTGAAAATAGACAAGAAGATAAAGTTTCCTATAACCAGTGAGCAAGAATATCAACAATATCTTATGCCAACTAAGACAATAGATTCAGATAATCCAGATATTCAGAATTTGGCATCACAAATTGCATCAGGAAATGATGACCTTTATGTGATAGTTCATAAACTCGCTGCTTGGGTAAATCAGAACATTAAGTATGATATAACAACAACAAATTTAGAGGCAAGCCAGAAAGCAAGTTATGTGCTTAAAAACAGGAATGGTGTGTGTGATGAGCTAACTAATCTTTTTATTGCATTATGCCGCTCAATAGGAATACCTGCCAGATTTGTTTCTGGAATAGCATACACCAACTCACCTTTATTCAAAGACCCCTGGCAATTTCATGGTTGGGCAGAAGTTTATTTTCCTGGTTATGGCTGGCTGCCTGTTGACCCTACTTATGAGCAGATTGGTTTTTTAGATGTTTCTCATCTTAAACTCAAAGTATCTTCTGATGCCTACGAGTATAAGATATTCTATGAATATGACGGGAACATAAAGATTCTAAATACCACAACAAAAATATCTACTAATACATCTAATCTCAAAAATAAGGTACGAGGTCTTGATTATGTCTTTAAACCATATGCAGATAAAGTAGGATATGGTTCTTATAACCTGCTTACTCTTGAGCTGATAAATCCCAACAAATATTATGTATCTGAAGCACTACAAATTGCAGATACTAAAGAAATAAGTCAGTTATCAGAGAAAAAAAGGTTTATCGCACTTCTTCCGAAGAAGACTGCTAAAGAATTTTGGCTTGTTAAGACAAAAAAGAATCTTGACCCTAATTATTATTATGTTTTTCCTTTTTCGATACTAACTTCTAGAAATATTAGTATTATGACAAATTTCAGTGCAATTGTTGATGGCCAGATTTTTAATAAAGATGATTTTGAAAAAGTAATGAATGAATATCAAGATGTCCTGAAACAAGACCTATTCAATTTTCAATGCAATAATGTGACTGCATACATAAATACGACTTTGAATATAAAATGCATTATTCATAACAAAGGCAATGTACATTATGAGGATATAATCATATGCTTGGATGAGCAATGCTTAAGAAGCAGCTTGGCAATAAACGCAAAAAAGAATTTGACATATAAGTTAGCTGCTGAAAAAATAGGCATAGATTTTCATAATATATATGTCAAGGATAAGAACAATAAAGTATTGGCCTCAGGCACATTAAAGACAGAAGTAAAAGATTATCCTGATGCAGAAATAATTCCAGAGAGAAAAAAGATAGAAGCAAAGTACGATGATAACATTAAATTGAATTTTATTATAGAAAAGACCTCAATATCATCTCCAAAGAAAGTCAATGTGACAATTGAAACTTCGAGGAAAAAACAGGAATTTAGTTACAATGAACTTAATGCTAGTAAGACTTTCAACATATCCTTCAAAGCAAAAGACCTAAATAAAAAGGATAATTTCAGGATAACTCTTATCTATTATGATGACAATGACAAGCAATATAACAAAACAATTAGTATTCAAACAGAGCTCATTAATCTGACATTTGGACAAAAACTCAAGCTCTATGCTAACATATTCTTATTTAAACTCAAAAACATCATAAAAATTTAAAAATATAAATGAAAAATCAAATAAAATGGCAGTTTATGACGAAGAGATAAAAGAATTAGAAGAACTAATAAAGAATACTCCTTATAATAAAAGAACACAGCATGCAATAGGTCTCTATAAAGCGAAATTAGCTAGGCTTAAAGAAGCCAAAAGTGCCCGTGCAGCAAAAAAAGTAAATTATGAAGGTTATTCTGTCAAGAAATCAGGCGATGGCACAGCTATTCTTATAGGTTTTCCATCTGTTGGAAAATCTACTTTGTTGAATAAAATAACAAATGCTGAATCAAAGATAGCAGCATATGCATTCACTACTTTGACTGTTGTGCCTGGCATAATGGAATATGAAAGTGCCAAGATACAAATTCTTGATGTTCCTGGTATCTTAAAAGGAGCAGCAGCAGGCACAGGCAGAGGCAAAGAAGTGCTTGCTGTGATGAGGTCTGCTGACTTATGTATTTTTGTTGTTGAGGTGCAGCATCCTGAGCATCTTGATATTTTGAGAAAAGAAGTTTATGAAGCAGGAATAAGAGTAGACCAGAAAAAACCTGATGTCTCTATAATCAAAAAACCGCGAGGAGGAATAGATATAGCCTCAACTGTAAAATTGACTCATCTTAGTAAAGAGACGATAATAGGTATATTGAAAGAATTCAAAATACATAGTGCTTCTGTTTTAATAAAATCTGACATAACAGCAGATCAACTAATTGATGTTATTGAGGCTAATAAGGTTTATATGGAATCAATTGTTGTGCTGACAAAAATAGATACAGTAAACGAAGACGAGCTTGAACATGCGATTGAAAAAACAAATGCAGATATAGCGGTTTCAGCAGAAAAAAATATTGGTGTTGAAGAGCTGAAAAAATTAATATTTAAGAAATTGAACCTTATACGAATTTATCTCAAAGAGCCGAAAAAAGATGCTGATATGAATGTGCCATTGATAATAAGAAAGGATTCTTCTATAAGAGATATTTGTAACAAAATCCATAGAGATATGGAAAAGAAATTCAAGTTTGCTAGAATATGGGGTGAATCAGCGAAATTTCCTGGCCAAAAAGTTCAGTTAAAACATATTGTAAAAGATAAGGATATTGTGGAATTACATTTAAGTTAGACATAAGTTTGGCATATAAGTTTAAAGTTGTTTCTTAAGCATTAAATCAACGAATGTTTTCTCTTTTTTCTTGGTCTTTATATGATAATAGATGAAATATATTACTCCGATAACGAGAATCACAGCAACAATATATGATATTGGTTCAGTGTAATGCCTTATTTTATTCCAGTTTTTTCCTAGCACATAGCCCAAAAAAGCCAGAAACATGTTCCATATAGCTCCTCCAAGAGCAGTGTAAACACAAAATTTCTTTAGCTCCATTTTTCCTATTCCTGCAGGAATAGATATAAGATGCCTTACAACAGGTATGAGCCTTGCGATGAATATTGTTTTCTCTCCTTTTTTTTTGAACCATTTCTCTGTCTTTTTAAGATCATGCAAATCCAATAACACATATTTTCCGAATTTAGCAATAAAGGCATTGCCTCCGTATTTTCCAATCAAATATGATATCAAAGAACCTGTTAATGTGCCTAAAGTACTTGAAACAAACACCAACCACATGGAAAATCTTCCAGTAGCTGCTAGAAAACCTGCGAAGGGCATAACCAGTTCAGCAGGTATAGGTATCGCCATTGATTCCATGGCCATCAGCACAAAAACTCCAAAATATCCCAGTGCAGATATCCAATTTATAGCAACCTGACCAATATAACCTAAGATTTGTGATATTATAGACATATGCTCGCTCTTTTCTCAATATTTATATATTTTATGCGCTTAAAGGATTTAGAAGAATATTTTTCTAGAAATCCTCCATCACTTTTATGACTTGTTCAGTTGTCTTTGCCCTTGTAAGATGTTCTCTTATCCTTGCAGCTCCTCTTATATTCTTTATGAACCATATTGCATGAACTTTAAGGTCATTAATTTCTGGATTTTCAGAATATTTGATATATTGTTTGAATATTTTTTTTATCCTGTTTTTCTTTTCTTCTTCACTCTCCAACTTTGACTTGCCATTTTCAAAGTAATAAAGTATGTCCTTAAATACACAGGGGTTCATTATGGCTGCTCTTCCTATCATTATCCCATCACATCCTGTTAGTTCAAAACATTTTCTGGCAGAAGGCCCGTCAATAATATCTCCATTTGCAATCACAGGAATAGATATTTCTTCCTTTACTCTTTTTATCCAACTCCAATCAGCACTGCCAGAATAACCTTGACTTACTGTTCTTGCATGTATTGTCAGCATATCGCAATATTTCTCGGCTATTTTTGCAATCTCTAAAACTCTGATAGATTTTTTTGTAATACCCAACCTGATTTTTGCACTTAAAGGTTTTTGGCATATTTTTGAAGCAGCCTCAAGTATTTCTCTTATTTTGTTTGGCCGCGCTAGCAATGCGCCTCCTGCACCTTGTTTTCTTATCTTTGGCGCAGGACAACCTAAATTTATATCAATAATGTCTGCTTTTTCTTGAATTAATTTTACTGCTTTTCCAACAGCTTCTGTGTTTCCAGAAAAAAGCTGTACAGAACAAGGTCTTTCATCTTCATGTATGTCTATCATATTTATTAATTTTGGCTTGCGAGCAAGTGCATTTGCAGAGTAGAATTCAGTACTGACAAGTCCACAACCATTTTCCTTGCATATTTTACGAAAAGCACATGTATTGACACCTGACATAGGCGCCAGAATAAGATTATTTGAAAGCTCTAAATTCTTTATTTTTAGTTTTTTGATCATATTTTAAAAGTAATACATCTCCTATAAATATTTTCACTCATTTAAGCATTTATCATAAAGGCATTTATAAGTCATTATACTTAAATTACGACGGATAAAAATATAGAAAACTATTTAGTCCTGATTTAACTTATGATAGCAGTTTATGATACTAACTAATGAGTAGATAATGAAATAAAAAATAAAACGTTATAATTAATTCTATAATCAATTCTATAATCAACTTTATAATCAAAAATCGCCAAGAGAACTTTGGCCTTTTTCAACCAATTCCTTTGCCTGATGATATGTTATATTGTTCTTTAACATCATCTTTCTTATCTTCTCATCAACAATTTTTTCTTTGAGTTTTTGTTGTTGAAAAGATGCAGCGTCGAACATATTTTTTTCTTAATATTATTTCTATAAATATTTTTTGATGTCACTCAACAATGCTTTTCTTTTTTTTTATCTATGCGTAGGTATCATTTTCATAAAAAAAATAAGAAAAAATACTCATCAAATAGATAAAATTTTTAAACATATTTGATAAAACATAATAATATGACAAAAATATCAGCAGAAAAGATTGTACCAGATACTTCTGTTCTGATAGAAGGTCTTATTTCAGCTAAACTAAAATCAAAAGAAATTATGCCTGAAGAAATAATAATTCACGAAGCATCTTTGGCAGAACTTGAGAATCAAGCTAATAAGAATAACTTAAAAGGCTACTATGGACTTGAAGAGATTCAAGAAATAAGAAAATTTTGTGAGAAAAATGAAATAAGATTATCTTTTCAAGGCAAAAGACCAGGATATTTTGAAAGAAAAAACGCAAAATCTGGCGAGATTGACGCTCTTATAAGACAATTGGCCTATGATGAAAATGCCACTCTTATAACAGCAGACAAAGTCCAGGCAGAAGTTGCAAAAGCAATGGGTATTCAGGTTATTTTAGAAGAGCTTTTTATGGAAAACAAAAAGCTTAGGCTTGAATCATTCTTTGATGAGACAACAATGTCAGTTCATTTAAAAGAAGACAACACTCCAAAAGCCAAAAAAGGTTTTCCTGGAAACTGGAAATTTGTAGAACTAAGCAATAAACCATTGACAAATCAAGAAATTAAAGAGATATCAAAGGAGATAATTGAGGCAGCACAATCAAAGAAAAATTCGTTTATAGAGATAGAGCGAAAAGGCTCAACTATAATACAACTTCAGAATTACAGAATAGTCATAACAAGACCTCCATTTTCAGAAAGATGGGAAATAACAGCAGTAAAGCCATTAAAGAAACTTAAGCTTGATGATTATAATATCTCTGACAAGATAAAGCAGAGATTGGAAACAAGTGCAGAAGGAATCCTGATTGCAGGAGCACCTGGAATGGGAAAATCTACTTTTGCACAGGCATTAGCTGAATACTATAGCGAAAAAAACAAGGTTGTGAAGACAGTTGAAGCTCCAAGAGACCTTGTGGTTTCAAAAGAGATAACTCAATATGCCATTTCTCATGGCACTCCGCAAGAAAT
>JBBIVF010000004.1:3105-37811 GCA_037439845.1 Candidatus Woesearchaeota archaeon | reverse complement strand
CACCATCTCCTGCAATACTGTTCTTACACCTTTTGTGCCATAGAATAAAGTAACCTGTTCTTTTGCTTTTGTCTGCTTATATGTAGCTTCAAGCATAGGCACAGTTTCCTGAGCTATCTCCATTTTTTCCTTGAGAAAATCTATAATCTTCTTCGGATTTGCGGCACTGAATACCTTTACTTTTCCCACCACAACATAAGATATAAGGCCTTTCTCCAACAATCTCTTCAAGGCATTATAGCAAGAACTTCTGTCCATAGATGCTTCTTTGGATATCCTGCCTGCTTTTGAACTTCCTATGGCAAGCAAAGTCATATAAACTTCAACTTCATTATGTGCAAGCCCGATTTTCTCAAGCTTGTCTTTTAAGTCGCTCATAAAATCCAAAACAACATAATTCTTTTTAAAGATTTCTGTTGTAGAATTAAAATCAACAAAATAAGAAGTCAAACGCTTTTTAAATATTGTTGAAGATATTTCTACAACATATTATTATAACCTTGAAAAGATAAAATATTATGGAGGCAATAAAAATGAATAAAGAGCTTCAAGAAATGCTGGAAAAAATAAAAGCCAAACATCCGGACTGGCCTCTTGAAAAGAGGATCTGGATAGCAGAGAAAATACTCTGCATGCATTAAGAAATCAATACTAGAAAAATTCAAGATAGCTCAGAGGTCTTTCTGGAAGGCCAAGAGGTCTTCTTTTGTCAGCTTCTCTTTCTTCTTTATCTTCTCTTCAACAGATTTTTGTTTAGCGATTAGCTGGTCTTCTTCTTTCTTTTTCTTCTTCTTTTTCTCTTCTCTTTTAATTTCGCCGACTACTTCAGAAACCTTATTCATCTCTTTCAATTTTTTATTGAGCTCATCTTGGATCTCAGTAAATACTTTCTTTGCAGCCAAGAACTCTTCATTGAGCTTTTTCTCTTCTTCTTTTATCGCATCAATTTCTTTAGATAATGAAAGTATTTTCTCATGTCTTTCTTGGCTCTGTTTTGCGTTCTTCTGCACTTCTTTATGGCAGGCATTAGCTTGTTTCTTGAGCATATTAATTTCTTCAGAAAGTTCTTTTCTTGCTTTGATAGAGGTAAAATAATCTTTCATCTCTTCCATTATTTTCTTCTTCTCTTTTATAAGCTTCATTATCTTCTTCTCCGCATCAAAAGAGAGTGCAGAAGTCTCAACTTTCATCTCTAATTCTTCTATTTCGCGCATCAATTTCTTAGGGTCTATTCTTTCTTCCTTGCCTCTCTTTGATTTAGTCCTAATCTTTGGAGTAGGAATAAGTTGTTTTTTCTCGTCAATCTCTTTTAGTTTAGATATCTTCTCTTTTATCTTATCTGCAAATTCATTTCTTTTGGCTTTCATTTCATGAGCAGTTTTTGTGAACTGATCTCTCTCATTTTTGAGTTTTTTTATCTCACTTACTTTCTCTTTTATTTTCTCTCCAACTAATTTCTTTTGTCTAAATATCTTTTCTTTATTTACATTGGCAGCATTTAATTTTGTCTGCAAGTCTAAAATTTCTTTCTTCTTTTCATTCAAATCAGATATTACTTTTTCTTTATCTATTGGAGTAGAGGAAATAGAATTAGCATTATCAAAATCTTTTCCTTTTTCTATATTTTGTTGTTCTTCATTATTTTCCATGAGCATCAGACATAACGTTGTAAAAAAAATTAAAAAAAAAAATTTATCCGAAAAGTGCGCCAAGTCCAGCTGCAGCCTCTTCTGGAGCTTTCTTAGGTTCTTCTTTCTTGTGCTCTTCTTTCTTCTCTGGAGCAGCACTTGCTGCTGGAGCTGCTGCTACCGGGGCCACTGCTGCTGCTTTTTGGATGGCCTCATCTATATTTACGCCTTCAAGCGCAGCTACTAGCGCCTTCACTCTAGCTTCATCTACTTTTGCTCCTGCTGCCTCAAGAACCTTCTTGACTTTGGCCTCATCGACTTTTTGTCCTGCTTTGTGAATAAGCATTGCGGCATATATGTATTCCATTTTGTTCTCCTCCATTTAATTATAAGTTGAGTTGAGTTTTTACGCTCAACATCTCTTTTTCAGCTTTGGCGAGTATTTCGCCAGCAGTCTCATCAGTCAAGATATTTTGACTTATTGAGAGAGCCTTGGATTCGTGATAAGCTTTCTGTATAAACATCTCAGTTGTCACATCTGTCATTATCACGGCATCCACAGCCAAATTGATTGCCCATCTATGGGCTGTTTGAATATTTTCAATGAATTGCTTATCATCTATAGCCATAATTTCTTTATCGTAAACCAGACCTTTCTCATATGCTCCGACCATATTTAGTCCGATCTCCATAGGCTCTATTTTTAATCTTGCAAGCACACTGGCTAAATTCGGAGGACAAGGCATGCCTTTTTTAAGTACCAATGCATCTTTTTTTATGGCGACTTTTCCTCCCTCTATTCCAGCAGGAATTCCTGCTCCACTCAGCTCTGATATTATTGGGCCTGGTGCAAAACCAGTTGGTCCTGCTTTCACCCAGATATCTTTAGGAGCAACTTGTCCTGGTTTGATCGGAGCATTGGACTTTGATTTTTCCAATGTCTTGTATAATGAGAATGGATTCTTGTTTGAGAATATCAAAGCACTCATTCCTTCGATTTTTGGAAGAAACTCCTTTATCTTGTCTTTATTTGACTCTTCTATAGCCAACCTTATCAATCTTTTTTTGGCCATCAATATTTCAGCATCACCCTTCAAGCTTTTTCTCATCGCCTGCAATGATCCTGATGGAAGATTAGAAAGGTCCAATGACCCTATGACTTCATATTTTGCAATTTTTTCTTTGAGAACCTTAACTACATCTTTCTTCTTCTTGCTTGGATGTGCTTTGAATTTTTTTTCTGTCATCTTATATGACCTTTATTGGTTTTGACATTGTCAATTTAAGGAATACTGATTTGATATTGTTCTCTTCATTTGGTAACTTGTGCAAAATAGCATTATATACTGATAATGCGTTTTCTGCAACATCTTTGTCTTGCATATTTTCATTTCCAACAGGAGCTTGAACAACAAGAGAATTTTTTGTTATTAATCTAACTGTGTTTTCAAGGCGTTTCTTCAATGGCTCTAAATTTGTTTTTGGAGCCACAATACATCCTGCCTTTGGATTTGGCATTTTACCCCTGCTTCCCAGCACAGGACCTACTGCACTAGCAATCTTGCCCATCAGATTTGCTTGTGCTACGAAGAAATCATACTGCTCTGCAAGTTTTCTTGCTAGCTTTTTATCCTTGTATTTCTCGATTTCATCTATGCTTACAACAAAGTCCATTGTTCTTTTGGCCTCATCCATCATTTCTGGCCCGACAAGTGCACAGACTTTATTCTTTTTTCCTTTTGAATGTTTCAACTCCAAAAAAATGTCTATCATTTCTTCTGGATTTTTGATATTAATGTCTTTCAGAACAACAATTAATGAATATGTTTGGACAAATTTCTTTTTAGGCTCTTTCTTTAATTCTTGAATTATTTTAATAAAATTATCTTCTTTCATTTTTGTCTACCCTTCTATCAATCAATAATTGATAGTCTACGGGAACTCTATTTTGTTATGTTGCTGGATTTAGGGTTCATTTATAAAAATTTTGATGTCAGAAATCGTTTATTTTTATTTTCTATATAGAAATCATTTTTTCTACAAATAAAGCCCTGGGCAATATCAGAATATTTGAGTATTATAAATCCAGAATCTGCTAATCTTTTCTTTACCTCATTTGGAAAATCTCTTTTCAGCTTCTTGTTTCCTGGTCTCGGGGTATAATGATATAATAGTCCCTTATTTTTCAAAACCCTGTGCAACTCAGAATAAAATTCTCTTGAATAAAGTTCAGGAGAAATTGTGAATGTTGGAGGATCATGTAAGATTATATCAAAATAATTTTCTGGAAAATTTTTTATGCCTGAAAATACATCTTCTTGCTTTAATTTTATCTTGTCGCTTTTAAAAGCTTCTGAAGAATATGGATTTATCTTAGCTATTTTTAACACAATCTCGTCTTTTTCAAAAGAATATACCTCCTTGCATCTTTTAGATAATTCTATTGCACTATATCCAAGACCAAAGCATGTATCTAAAGCGATGCTGTTCTTATCTATTCTTCCAAAGAGCTTGACCTTGCTTTCTGTGTCTTTCTTTGGTGTTGAAAAAGTTATCTGATGCATAGGGCTTCCTGCAATTGTGAAACTAGGATAATCTCTTGTAGGAATTAGCTTATAGACTTTATTAGTTTTCTCCGAGAAGAGAATCAATGGTTTGAATTTCTTGTCTTGGATAAAATATATTGTATCTTCTTTCAATCTCTTAATTGAACTTAAATCAACATTTTGATTATCTATTGAAAGAATTCCTTGCTTGATGATTGCTCTTGTTTCGCTTCTGCCTAAATCAGAAGAAGTGAAAAAATCAAAAACTCCTAATTTCTGATTTCGGATTATTTTTTCTATTGTCTTTTTTGTAAAAAGCAATAGCTTCATTTATTTTCTTTTCCTTTTACTTGATTTCTTGGCTTTCTTGACTACTATTTTTTTGCTTTTCGCTTTCTTTTCAATAGTATTTATTTTGAACAGATGATATAACGGGCAATACTGCATTGCTCCTGAAAAAATCACCAGCACTGCAAGCACAAACCACCAAGGATTCCTATAATGAAGACCTAATATCAATAGAATAAAACCAATTATGAATCTGATATTCATGTCAGTCTTTCCTACATTTTTCATCTTAACACCTCTTTTTTTTGATAACTAATTATGAGTTTTTTAGAGTTCCTCCTATTTAAATATTTTTATAGAAGAAAGCGATTAGAGTTCCATTAACTTTTTAAATAAAATAATTCTATTTTGACTTTATGAACCAGAAGCAGATAGGTTTTATAATAGTTGCCTTTGCAATTATAATAGGCATTATTTTCTATTCAATTAAAATACAACAAGACAATCTTGCCATGCAATATGCTATGATGAACAATGGTTCATGTGTAACTCAAGAAGGAGTTTGTTTGCATGCAAGAGCGAATAATTATTTTTACCTTGGTTTAGGCATCAGCACATTTCTGCTTGCTCTTGGATTATATCTTATCTATTTTGATAAGACTCAAAGTGTCTTAGCAGAGCACCAAAAAAAGATTGCAGCTGCATTGAAAGAAGCAAAGCAAAGTGAAAAGTTCGAAGCGTTCCTGGCTGGATTCAATGATGATGAAAAGAAAGTACTAAAAGCAGTAAAAGAACAGGATGGAATCCTTCAATCAACATTGAGATATAGGACAGGAATAAGCAAGACATCACTTTCATTGATATTGAAAGGCCTTGAAGATAAAGGGGTTATCTCAAGAAAAGAGCAGGGCAAATCCAACAAAGTTTTCTTGAAGAAAGTATATTAGTTCGTATTTCGGCAAAAAACATTTTAAAACAATACAGGACAATAATTCTTGAATTATAAACGTTATTACATCAAATTTTCCTCTCGAAAGGATATTATAAATGTCTATATTTCCATTATATTTCCATTAACAAGGTGAGATTATGAAACACACAATACTCGTTCAAGGCATGCATTGCAACAGCTGTTGTGTTCTTGTTAAAAGTGCTGTTGAAGAGTTAGGTGCAAAGAATGTTCAAATTAAATTAAATGAAAAGCGAAAACAAGGCAAAGTAATCTTGGAGTATGAAGGAAATAAGTCTGAACTTATCAATGCAATAAATAAGGAGGGATATAAAGCACTATGAAGACTACTATTTTTGTCCAGGATATTGAATGTGATGCCTGTATAAAAGTAATTGAGAGAACACTAAAAAAATTACAAGGCATAAATCAGTACACTATTCTAAAAGATAGTGTTATAATAGATTATGACCCTTCCTTAATAAAACTCGAATCAATAATAGAGTCAATATCTTTGAATGGCTATAAAGCAAGTACTTATCCTTTAGTCAGGATGTCATATAAACAAAGATTAAACGATTTTTTCAAAAATAAAAATAAATACAAGATTGAGAAAAGGATGTTTTTAATATCAGGCATTTCTTTTGTCATATTGAGTGCTATTGAACTGCTCCTCTATTTTGCTTTGTTTACTAACAATTCAATTTTATTTAAGGATTTATGGCCTTGGCTTCTTTATCTAAATATATCAGTAGTCTCTATTTCTGCTTCTATCTGGCACTTAAAAGCCTATAAAGCAGCAATCACAAGTATGACAGGAATGATGCTTGGAATGACATTAGGAATGCAATCGGGATTTATGATAGGCGCTATAATCGGAGCCACTAATGGAATGTTTATGGGTAGTGTTGTTGGTACTGTAACCGGAGTGCTTTTAGGAATATTCGCAGGAAAAGATTCAGGAATAATGGGAGCTATGCAAGGAATGATGTCAGGCCTAATGGGAGGCACAATGGGAGCAATGACAGCAGTCATGCTTCTTACTGATCATTTGCAATTGTTTATGCCTTTGTTTATGCTCATAAATGTCATTATAATGTGGGCAATGTCTTATATGACTTATGAAGAGATAGTTGAAGATAAAAAAGTAAAGATTTTGCCTGCTGATTTCACCACTTTTCTTTCCTATGAATTTGTTTTCATAATATTAATAGCGTTCATAATGATTTATGGACCAAGATCTTTGCTGACAGTGTTTAGCTAAGTATTTAGCTAAGGAGGTAATCAATATGAAAAATAAAAAAAATGAAAAAAATACTTTGAACATAGCAATAAAGTATACTGCATTGTTTCTAGTGACAGTCCTTGTAATATTATCTGCAAGAGCATTGATTATAGGAAAAGCAGCACCCATACCAATAATAGCAGAACAATATACCACGCAGCAGTCAACAGCTGCAAATATACTAGATGGAGTTCAACAAGTTACAGTAACATTCAAGGATTATAAATATCAACCTAATCCTATAACTTTAAAGAAAGGAATACCTGCTAAATTGACATTTGATCTAAAGACAGTATATGGCTGTATGAGATCAGTTCAAATACCTGAGTTGGGTATTCAAAAATACTTGAAAGAGGGAGATAACACAATAGAATTCATACCAACAAAGGCAGGTACATTTAGGATGCAATGTTCTATGGGAATGGGCCAAGGACAAATAGTTATTTTAGATGAATCAGGTAATGCGCCAGCGCCTTCAGTCAATTATGCTTCTCCAACACCTTCAACAGGCGGATGTGGCTGTGGAGGTGGATGTGGAGGAGGTTGCGGCGGAGGTTGTGAAGCACGATAAAGGAGCAAGATAAATATGCATAAAGAAATCAAGATCAATGGCATGCATTGCAACAGTTGCGCAATTGTAATAGAAAGAGCAATAAAAAAAACAGGCGCCCAATGCACTGTAAATTACGCAACTGAGAAAGCATCAGTTGATTTTGATGAAAGATACGTACATCCTGAAATAATTCTAAAGGCAATAAAAGATGCTGGCTACTCTGGAACATTCATAGAAAAAGATGACCTTGACAAGGAAGCTCTTGAAAGAAAAAAAGAGAAAAAAGTATTGTTCATCAAGCTTGTATTTGGCATATTATTTTCTTTGCCTGCTCTGCTTCTGAGCATGGTCTTTAAAGATGTATTGCCCTATCAGCAATATATAATCTGGGGCCTCGCAACACCAGTACAATTTATCATTGGTTGGCAATTCTATAAAGGAGCCTGGGGTTCTTTGAAAAATGGTACTGCTGGAATGGACACTTTAATTGCGTTAGGGACAAGTGCAGCATATTTCTATAGTGTTTTTGCAATATTCGCAAAAAAAGAGGAACTTTATTTTGAAACAGCGGCGGTTTTAATTACAGTAGTTATTCTAGGCAAATTCCTCGAGGCCATAGCTAAAGGCAAGACAAGCGAAGCAATAAAGAAACTTATGGGTCTTAGTCCGAAAATTGCAACAGTAATAAGAAATAATCAAGAATTACAAATTCCTATAGATGAAGTCAAGATTGACGATGTAGTGGTTGTAAAACCTGGTGAGAAAGTTCCTGTTGATGGCATTATAATAGAAGGCACAACGTCTATAGATGAATCAATGATTACTGGAGAATCAATTCCACTTGATAAGAAAGAAGGAGATTTAGTTATAGGAGCAACAATAAATAAGCATGGTTCTTTCAGGTTCAAAGCAACAAAAGTAGGAGAGAATACAACATTATCAAGGATAATCAAGTTAATAGAAGAAGCGCAAGGCAAAAAAGCTCCAATACAAAGATTCGCAGATAAGATTTCTGCAGTATTTGTGCCAATTGTACTCATAATATCTGTACTAACCTTTACAATCTGGAGATATATTATAGGAGAATCAATGTCATTCTCGCTGATTGCAGCTGTCTCTGTGCTTGTCATAGCATGTCCTTGTGCATTAGGACTAGCAACTCCTGCTGCGATAATGGTGGGTACTGGAAAAGGAGCTAAGAATGGCATACTCATAAAAGGAGGAGATGCTTTAGAAATAGCTGGAAAAATAAGGTATATTATTTTCGACAAAACAGGCACTATAACAAAAGGTCTTCCCGAAGTAACTGATGTGATAGGAATAAGGAAAAACGAGCAGGAACTTCTAGAAATAGTGGCAAGCATAGAGAAAGATTCAGAACATTCACTTGCAGATGCAATAGTAAAATATGCAGAAGCAAGAAACATAAAATTCAAGAAAGCGAAATTATTCAAGGCAATTCCAGGTATGGGAGTAGAGGCGAAAATTGGAGTTAAGAAATATTGTTTAGGTAATATAAGATTGATGAAGAAGAATAAAGTATCTTTTTTAAAATATGAGTCTCAAATACAAAATTTAGAAAATGAAGGCAAAACTGTTATAATGGTATCTGAAAAAACATCTTTGCTAGGCATTATTGCAGTCCAAGATACAATCAAAGAAGAAGCGCCTCTTGCAATTGAGCAGCTCAAGAAAATGGGCCTTGAAATATATATGATTACTGGTGATAATGAGAGAACAGCAAGAGCTATAGCAAAAAAAGCTGGCATAGACAATGTTTTTGCAGAAGTCATGCCAGAAGATAAAGCAAACCATGTCAAGAATCTACAATATAAGGGCAAAGTCGCTATGGTCGGAGATGGTATAAATGATGCAATTGCACTTGCCCAAGCAGATATAGGAATTGCAATGGGGTCTGGAACTGATGTGGCAATGGAATCAGGAAATATTGTTTTGATGAAGAATTCAATAGCAGATATACCTAAGGCCATAAAACTAAGCAAGATTACAATGAAAAAAATCAAGCAGAACATGTTTTGGGCATTGTTTTATAATATCTTAGGTATTCCTATTGCTGCAGGAGTGCTTTATCCTTTTACAGGATGGTTGCTTTCTCCAATGATAGCAGGAAGCGCAATGGCTCTTAGCTCAGTGAGTGTACTGGGAAATAGTTTGTTACTAAAATTCAGAAGGATTTGAAAAAATAATAATTTTATTTTGTTATCTTAAAATTATAATAAAATTTCTTTTGTTTTACTTGTTCCTATTCTGAAATTTTCTTTATTTGCTCTACAACCTGACGCCTTAAACAATTTTATGCAATCCTGATAGGTTCTTATTCCTCCTGATGGCTTGATGCCAATATCGCTCTTACTGCCAAGAATTTTTCTTATTAATTTAATATCCGCAACAGTAGCACCGCCAGAAGCAAATCCTGTTGAGGTCTTGACAAACATTTTTGTTTTGGTGATATTATAAATTTTTTTAATAATACTCACTGATGTGATTTTTTGTTTTTTATTTAATTCACTTGTTTCGATTATTACCTTCAACACTTTTCCTAATTTTCTTACCAGTTCAGCAACCTTCAATATATCTTGCTCGTACTTTTTCAAATTTCCCTTTTTTAGAAGCCTATAGTTTGCCACCATGTCTATTTCATCTGCTCCAGAAAGTATTGCTTTTTTTGCTTGCTTCACCTTAGATGCAGTTGAGTCAGTTCCTTTGGGAAATGATATTACTGTTGATATTATTTTTCTTTTTCCTAATATTTTGCGTGCTAATCTAATATCCTTGCTATAAACACAGACATGAGTTCCATATTTCTTAGCCAATTTTAATTCAGACAATATTTCTTTTCTTTTTAGGCCTGGTTTCAGGATGCTATGGTCAATAAGATGCGCCAACTCTCTCTTGTTCATGCCAAGTTCTTATTTGTCATTTAATATAAATCTTATTGTTTTTAGGGTATGTTTAAAATCTTCATCTGTGCCTTGATTTGCCGCAGATTTACGCAGTAAATCAAAGCATGGCCAGACAAAGTAGGAGATTTTAAACGCAACCTGTTTTTTAGGAAAACATATATATACTCTTTTCTTTAAAATGCCTTAATGTGCGGAATTACAGGTTTCAATTGGGATGACAAGGAATTGATAAAAGAGATGACTAACTCTTTAATTCACAGAGGTCCTGACGCAGAAGGTCATTTCAGTGACAAAAATATTTCTTTGGGCCACAGAAGATTAGCTATTATTGACCTTTCTGTTTCAGGCAACCAGCCTATGTTCAATGAAAATGGAGATATTGTGATAGTGTTCAATGGAGAAATCTACAATTTCAAAAACATAAAGAAGAAACTCAAATCACATCAATTCAATTCAAATACAGACACAGAAGTGCTTGTTCATCTCTATGAGGAGCTAGGAGAAAAAATGCTCCAGAAGATAGAAGGAGATTTTGCTTTCTGCATATATGATTCTAAACTTAAGAAACTTTTTTTAGCAAGAGACAGAATGGGTGTCAAGCCACTTTATTATTATTTTGACGGCACAAAGTTTATATTCGCTTCAGAGATAAAGTCAATATTGAAATGTAAGGATATAAAGAAAAGCATAAACAAGATTGCTTTGAATAAATTCATCTCTTTAAGATACATTCCAGGTAAAGAGACCATATTTCAGAACATATTCAGGATGCTTCCTGGAGAATACTTGATTTTTGACCTCAAGAATAATGGGCTTGAAGAATACTTCTACTGGGATATAGAAACTCATTATCTTTCAACAAAACATCCTATTGAATATTATGAAAAGAATATCTATAATCTGCTTAAAACTTCTGTCTCAAAGAGGTTGATGTCAGATGTTCCTTTAGGAGTATATCTTTCAGGCGGAATAGACTCTAGTGCAATTGTAGGAATGATGAATGAATTAGGACAAAAGGAAATAAAAACATTCTCAGTAGCATTCAAGTACGGAGAAGATGTCAATGAATTGCCGTATGCCAAGCAAATCGCAGAAAAATTTAAGACAGACCATACTGAATTCTATATAGAACCAGATATTGTACATGAACTTCCTAAGATGCTTTATCATCTAGATGAACCAATAGCAGACCCTGCCATAATTCCAGTCAATCTAATGTCAAAAAAAGCAAAAAAGCACATTACAGTTGTACTAACAGGAGAAGGAGGGGATGAATTATTTGGCGGGTATGATCAGTACAGATTACTTAATACAGGAAACATACTATCTAAGATTCCATTCACTGATCATTTGTCAAAAATAATGAATCTTGTGCCAAAATCTCTACTTAACAAATACTACAAGTACTCTTCAAAAATGGGCCCAGACAGCTTCAAGAGAGTGGATAATATGATAAATTCATTCAAGCATAAGAATTATGCAAAAGCCTACTATGAGTTGATGTCTGTTTTCAATGATGATGAAAGAAAGAACTTATTGATTAAGGATTCTTTTGAAGAGATAGATTATATGGACCTTAATCAGACCTTCTTCAGTAGTAAGATGTCATATCTCAATAAATTGATGTACTTCGAGGCAAAGAATCAGATGTGTGAGAGTTTTCTTATGAAAGCAGACAAAATGACAATGGCTTATGCCATAGAAGGTCGGGTGCCTTTCCTCGATCACAATCTAGTTGATTTTGCTTTCAAGATACCTTCAAACTTGAAAGTGCACAGAGGCATTACTAAATATATCCTGAAAAAATCATTAAGAAGATTGCTTCCAAAAGAAATCCTCAAAAGAAAAAAACAAGGTTTTATAGTTCCTATTGAAAATTGGATTCAGAAAGACCTGAAAGAAAGTGTAGATCAATTACTTGACAAGAAAGAGATAGATAAGATGAAATTATTCAATTACAAGGAAGTAAACAAGATATTCAAGAACTATAACAAAGGCAAACTGTTCTATGGTAGGCAGGCCTGGAATCTTCTTTGTTTTAAACTCTGGTATGACCAGTATTTTTTTGATGGACCAGGTGGGAATTGAACCCACTGCCTCTTCCGCTCTCGCTGAATAATAATTTCAGTTGCGAGGGAAGCGTTCTACCGATGAACTACTGGCCCATGCAATCATTTGTTATATGATTTCCTTAAATAGTTTTCCTAAATCCCAATCACTTGATAATAACTTATTTTGATGATTTAATATAATCTTGAAGAACAAGAGATTAAACAAACACTTTCTCGCTCAATTTAGATGAATAAGGCACTTCACCGAATTCACAGGCCTTGCATGTTGCATCAAGGTTTATCCATCCATTATCCTTATACTTAGAAAGTGCCTCATTTAATTCTATTTGCACATATATATGGCCAGGTATAAAAACAAATCTTGTATTTATGCCAATTGCTCTCATAAGATTTGCTAATAAGACTGCAGCATCATCGCAATCTCCTCCTTTTGACACAAGACTTTCTTCTGCTGTCTTGACATATTCATACTTCAATGGATCTGACACATAATCAAAATTATCTCTTACAAAATAGAATATAGCTTTTGCATAACAAACTCTGTTTCCATCACATCCTAATGCAACTATTTGATCTGCTATTCTTTTGATGTTTGGATTATTTGGCTCTAATAATTTTCTATAATCTTCTTTCTTGTCAATAGAAAAATTTGTATGGTTATAGTTGAAATTACTTGTGTCAATCGCAGAGAGTGGCATAATCTTTGAAGGTGTGGGGTCAAGTTTTATTGAATAGAAAGGCACAATCATTAATATTATGAGTAGCGCCAAAATAGGAGCCATAATTATCCAAAAAGGGCTTTTCTTTTGCTCTTCCTCTCTTTCGTTGTTTTTATCCATATTTTATATATTGTAGTTTTTTTTATATATGTTTCCAAAACCTTTTTAAATGTAATCCACTAATGAACTTAAAAAGGGTGGAAATACTTGACTAAGTTAAATATTCCTAGACATATTGGCTTTATTATGGATGGCAATAGAAGATTTGCTAAAAGATTAATGCTTAAACCTTGGATGGGTCATGAATGGGGCAGGAAAAAAGTAGAAAAAGTGTTAGATTTCTGTTTCAAGCAAGGCATAAAAGAGGTTTCTTTCTGGGCATTGTCTTTGGAGAATTTCAAAAGACCAAAAGAAGAATTTGATTTTTTGATGCAACAGTTCAGGGAAGCATTTGAAAATTTGAAATCAGATGAAACAAAATAAGGTTAAGGTTTATAGGCCATACAGAATTATTGCCACAAGATATCCAGGAGAAAATAAAATATCTAGAGGAAAAAACAAAAGGCAATGATGGTTATTATGTCAATTTCATGCTTGCATATGGAGGAAGAGCAGAGATATTGCGTGCAACAAAAACGATTGCAGAAAAAGTTCAGAAAGGAGAATTAAGCATTAATGACATAACCCCCGAGAAATTCCAGGAATACCTTCAGATAAATTCAAACCCTGATCTTGTCATAAGAACAGGAGGAGAGCAAAGGACTTCTGGCTTCTTGATTTGGCAGACAGATTATTCTGAGTGGCTTTTCTTGGAAAAGTATTGGCCAGAGCTTGAAGAAGAGGATATAATAAAAGCAATTGAAGACTATTCTCAAAGAGAAAGAAGATTCGGAAAATAATTATTCAGAAAATATTTCTGCCTGGAACTTATATACTTCACAATCATGCTCTTTGTACGCGTCTTTTCTGAGACCTGCTTTTAGGCAGGTGTGTTCTAAAAACTCGACAACATCCATGTTGTATTCAGTGGCAACTTGCGGTAATAATAACCCTGACCTATTGCCTCTTTTCACTATTAATCCATCTTCACCTATTTTTATTTTAGAATAATACTCAACATAATCTTTCACTATTATCTTTTGGGGAAGAGTCAATACAGATACTTCTATTTTAATGTCTCTATATTCTTTCTTGGACAAAGGTATGAATCTGGGGTCCTCAAATGCAGCAGACCTGGCAGCTCTGATGATTGTTGTCCAAAGTTCAAATATCGGCTCAACATAGCCAATACATCCTCGAAGCTCTCCGTTTTTTTTTAATGTGACAAATGCTCCTCTTTTTTCTGAAAACATTTCTTTCAATTGAGAATCCACTTTCAATGTTTCATTGTTAAGAAAAGATTCAATTGAATCATGTGCAAGCTTTATCAACGACTTGCCTTGTTCAGAATTCATTTTAATGTTTTGATTATGGCCTTGATATCTGATTCTGTATCTTTTTTCATTTGCTGAATTGTTTCAAGAATAACTTTGACAGGATCTTTTTTCTTTGTTTGCACAAGCACTTCAGGTATGCCTACAAGAGGATGCTCTATTTCATATGCAGCTATGTCAACATCAGGATGCTTTGTCAATGCATCTTTGAGTATATTCACGAATGTATGAGATTCTCCTTTTATCCTAAAAAGAAGCCTGTTATCAGTTTTTTCTACAACCTCTATTTCCATAATAACACCTTTTTTTAAGATTTAGAGCTTATTTATAAAGGTTTTTAACAATAAAAAGTTTCTTATTTATAAATACGCTTTACAAAAAACCAAAATATTTTTATATTTGTTATCACTTACAAGTAATATCATTTTAATCAGAGGTGCTCTTATGTCAGAAAAAACACTAAACACAACCAAAATGGAAGAATCTTTAACTCCTGAAACATCAAATTTAGCAACACCCTATGCTAAAAATAGTCTTTGCGAAAAAATAGATGCATTGATAAAAGAGATGAAGGGTTTTACATCTGTAATAAAATATCGTAAGGAATATTACAATTTTGAATATATGGACGGCAAAAAATCATTAGTCAGCAAGTTAACTCCTGAGGAAGCTTGGATGCATCTTCAAGAAGAAGCAGAAGTGTATGATCTTCAAAAAGTAGGAGAATTAATGTATAATTCTAAGCCTAATTCCAAATTCAAAAAATAGTTTTAGATACTTTTTTATAATTCTTCTTCATTTTTTTGTCTTATGAAAGAGAACTTGAGCCTTGAGAAAGAAGAATTTTTTAGATATGGCAATATCTCTTTGATACTCGATTCATACGATGACCTTTTTTCTGATTTTGACCCTAGAGGTTATGAAGAAAGAGCACTTTCTGAAGATTTTTTATCTGAATGTAAAAGAGCCTCAAGAGACAAGCCAGAGGACAGCAAAGAACTTGAATTAAGGCTTCTTGTACCAGGGAATAAAAGAAACGAGCAAATTGAAGAAACAATAAAGAAAAGATTGCATTCACATTTTACGAAACATCATCATGAACGCCAAGCAGAAAAAAGAAAAATAAGAGAAGAGGGTGCATTGTGGATATTAATTGGTACACTTCTTACACTAATTGCATCTTCTCTTCTAGATAAAAATAAGAGTTTTATAATCAATATTTTCTTTGTAATTCTTGAACCAGCAGGATGGTTTTCTTTTTGGACTGGGTTGGATAGACTTTATTCTAGTAGAGAAGAGAAAATACCTGATTTGATATTTTACAAGAAAATGTCAAAAAGCAAGATAAGTTTCTTTAGTTATTAAATTTACTTATTATATTTCTTTCAGCTTAACTTATCAAGTTGATTATGAACTATTACTGGACATTGTGAGGCAAGAAGCTTTTTTGGTCCAAGGCTAACTTTTTTCGCGCCGATTCTCTTTAGAAAGCGTTCCTGTATTTTCATGATTCCTTTTGAATCTCCTATAATAAAAATAGCATCCCTTATTTTATCTTTGTCAGAATTATTTTTGAAGTTTATTTCTGATATATCTTCTCCTTTTTCATGCAAGTAATATATTTTTTTTTCAGAATTTTCCTTGAGAAGAGTTTCAAATGCTTTTTTAGAAACCTCTATTCCCGGAAATATTTCCTTTTCCTCATTTAATTTTAATTTAGTTCCTGCTTTGAGGCATTCTATTACTGCAGAAATTATGCTTTTTTCATTAGGAGCAAAGCCTTCTAGTTTGCTTCCGTCAAAGCATATTGTTTTGGGCGGATCAAAAGGACCATTCAATACGACATTTATTAAAGAATCTTTTCTTATCTCATGAGATAAAAACAAGGCATTGGCAATTGTATTAATGACAATATCCATTCTACCTGATTCATATAGATTCTCCATACTAAAATCAGGTGTTGTATGCGCTTTGTTGGCTAATAATATGAACAGTCTCATTTTCTTCTCATTATGAATAATCCTATTTTGATTTTTTTAATTTTTTTTGTATGGAATTCAAATTGCCTTTTCAACGAGTAATTAATATGAATCATATTTTTCAGCTCAAAACCATTTTCCTCACACAACTTTTCAATAAATTTTTTGCTTTCTATCTTGTGCAAAGAATATATGGTGTTTGCAGTATTGAATCCTGTGATAAGAAATTCTTTGTCTGCGTGTGCTTTTTGTACTCCAAAAGGAGGATTCATTATAACAGTATCTACTTTATTCTTGAATTCACTCACATCTTTGTTGATTATGCTAAAATTATCATAATTATATTTAGTAAGATTTTCTTTTAGCACTGTTATTGCATCTTTATCTTTTTCTACGAAATACACTTTTTTAGCACCCAAAAGCAATGCTCCTATTCCGATTATTCCTGTGCCTGCTCCAAAATCTGCAATTTTTTTTTCTTCAATGTCAGAATTCATATAAGCAATCCAAAGCATCATTGAGGCAATTTCAGCTTCAGTAGAATACTGTTCAAGATTTGGTTTTGGCTTTTGAAATGTTTTTAATTTAGACAATTCTATTCCTAGTGCTTTTTTTGTTAGCATAGTTAAATATTAATGCTCTAATATTAAAATTTATGTTTCTATATAGAAATTAATTATAAATTATCTCTTAAATAATTAAAATGGTTTTATATGATATATTTTTAAATACAGTTCTTGAACTCAAAAACATATATTTATTTAAATTACTTATTTGAAAAAAAGAGTCTGGGTTGGGAGCAGATTTTTCTGGTCTTTAACCTTTCATGTTCAACTTTTTTGCAGCCATCAGCCACCGTCTTCACTCTTGTGTTGACGGAAGGCTGATATTTTCCGAGGTGATAGATTGTCCGCAATAGATAAAAGGTTTAAGGCTCTTGATATCAATCTAAGAAATTCTTTTCAAAAGATAAAAGACGAGCTTGAGGATCATTTGCAGACACTTAATGAAAATACAAAAGAGATTGAGAATAATTATGAATTTCTTTGCGAATTAGACAACAAAATAGCAAAGCTCACTGAAAGAATAGATGACATTCATCTGATGATGACCAAGATAATGAATCAGGCCTCTGACCAGATATCTCTCACTGAAGACGAACAAAAAGTTTTTTTGATACTCTACACTTTCGGAGAAGAGACCTTGCTAAGCTTCAGTGATATAGCAAGAAAACTGAATATGCCTGAATTGCTTGTAAGAAAAGCCATAAGTTCAATGATGATAAAAGGCATTCCTATAATAGAGAAGCAGATAGATAAAGATTCTTTCTTTGAAATAGATTCCAAGTTCAAGGAAGAACAAGCGACTAAGAACATAATAAAAATCGATGAAAAAATAACAAAATTAGTACAGATTTTCTAATCTATTTTTTTGATCATTTCAAGCAACTCATCGTGGTTTTTGACAATAAGATCCGCTTCTTTCAAAAATGAAGCTTGAAGATTGGTGCATATTCCTATGCAGAATATTCCTGCACCATGCGCTGCACTAATTCCATGCACAGAATCCTCTATTACAATGCAATTCTCTCTAGGCAATTCAAGTTTTTCAAGACATTTCAGAAAAACATCAGGAAATGGTTTGTCTCTATTACAATCTTCATTTGTCACAATAATATCAAAATATTTTTTGATATTGAATTTTTCAAGAATTGGTATTACAAAATTTTTCCGAGAACCTGTGCCAAGGCATACTATGATTCCTTTTTTTTTAACTAGTGCCAATATTTCTCTTACTTTTGGATATAATGGAGCTATTTTTTCTTTTTTTTCTTCTTCTATTTTCCTTACGCTCTTGACAATAGAGTCTATTTCTTCGGTTTTTAGTTCATTTTTAAAATAACGTTCAAGATATTGCTTGACAGTTGTGCCTGCTTTATTTTCAAAAATAACTTTTTTGGTATCTATTCCTCTTTCTTGAAGCAATTGTTTTAATAGTTCAAATTTAGAAAATTCAGAATTTACTATAACCCCATCAAAATCAAAAATAATGCCTTTTAATTTATACTTAAAACTTTGCTTAAAATTTTTTGTCATTTTTATGTTCTAATTTATTGTTTCTTTATTTTTTTAATATTTTTTCTTACCTTTTTCAACTAATTTTCATAGTGCCTAATTTTAACTCACTTTAATATTTTTTTATTTAAAAATAAACTAATTTTTTTCATCTTATGTCGGAAAAATATCTTAATATTTTGATAAATACTAGACATTTGTCGATATTTTAGTAAAATATTTAAATATAAAAAAAATTTATTTTTATATGAAACATAAAATAATATTGACAAATACAGAACCATCCTTAAATCCAAGCTCTGAAGAGCTTTCTAAAGTCATTATAGATCGTTTAGGGCTTATGCCAAGAAAAAAGGGTTCAACTGAAAACATTCATCGAGTTCTTATTGAGTTATACGAGCGTTCTAAGTCCGCAAATCAGAATAAACAACCAGAAAAAGCAGTAATGACAGTAGAAGAAATGGCAGTTTTTGCTGGAATAACAAGACAAACAATGTATGATTACTTGCCTAGATGGGTTGGATTAAACCTTATTACAAAAACATCTTATATTAATGAAGGAAAGGTCATAATTGGCTATAAACTTAATGGAAACACTCTTGAACAAGCTTTTGAGAAGGTTATCTCCAGAATACAGGAAAACCTGAATTTCACAAGATCATATATTCAGGAGTTTCAAAAAGTGCTTAAAAACGAAAAAATATCAGATTCCAAAAAACGCCAAGAAGTTATTAGAGATGATTAATATTTTTAATTTTATTATTCAATATTAATAAAATTCTTCTTGCAAAATATTTTGAATAAAAAAAAGAAAGCAATCTATTTCCTTTGATCCTGGTCGTTTGTAATCTTGATTTTCAAGCCAGCCAAAGAAAATATCACCTAATTTTCTTCTTATTAAAAATAATGAATTTTTGTATTTTATGCAGTATTCCCAGCATTCCTCGTCGATAAAATTAAGATTAGGTTCTCCAAAATATTTTTTCAGGCCAGAATATAAAGCATCTGTTTCAACAATAAAAAATCTTGATAATCTAGTTTCTTTTTCTTTTTGCCCTTCTTTTATTTTTTCGTATAGTACATCAGTTACTATTACTTTTTCTAAATTACCTAATTCTATCAGTTCACTCTTTGTTGGAGCATAAAACATTTCCTTTTCTTTCATTTTTCGCTTAAAAGTTATAATATATAATTAATATTTATTATCAAAATTGAATAATTTTCTTTTAACGTAAGATCTTTATTAGATTAAGGGTAATTCACCTAAATTTAAGTAATTTTTCAATTTTTTCTCTTAAAACTTTTAATTTATTTTTTATTCGGCATTATTCCGATTTTTGCACTGCTCAAAAATATCAAAATTCTGGCATTTTTTACTAAAGTTGTATATTATTTGTCAAATTCGGATATAATTTCGAATAATAACTTTATATGCTTTTGTTCGAGAATGGGGATTTTTCATTAAAATATGCAAAAGTATGCAAAAATACCAAGTTTATAGCATTATTATGACATTATTTCGACAAGAAACCATTTTCAAGACATTTTCATGATTTTTTGAACAGAGAATTTTTTAATAATTTCCATATAGAAATTTAACTAATTAACTGTGATTATAACATCTTATCAAAATTTTGATCTAATTATTTTTTCAAATCCCAATATTTTCTCGTCGAGAAAATACAATTGTCCAAATATAATAAATTACTTTACTAAAAGATAATTTAACTAAATTTAAGTTAATTCCTTTTACTATCTCAATAAAATTACAAATTGTTATTTATTTTTTATATGAAAATCAGGAATAAATTTTTTTGGTAAAGATAAGAAAAACATCAAAAAAGGATCTCTATTTTTAAATAAAAATACCTTAAAGTGAGGGTGAGTTGTGCACTATAATAAATTTATTTTTTCTTAATATCTAAAACTGCTCATTCAAAGATTATTTAATAAATTAAAAAACTGCTCAAAAGTTCAATAAAAGTTATGCACTATTTAACTTACTTATAATTAAAGAATGAAAAGTGAGTGTTAGTTGGGCAATCCAAAATATTATTTTTCCATTATTTTTTCTATCAAGAAATACGTGTAATAACCTGTTATATTCTAATAGTATAAATTTTAATCTTAATGGCGCCTATAAATATAATATTATAAAATTATAATATATAAATATTTTAATATTTATATATTCAAAATTATAAATATTAAATGAAATAAATAAATTTATATATATAAATATGTAAATTAAATAAAAAAATGCAAGAAAAAGTAGAATTGCTAAAGGCATTAGCAGATGAAACTAGATTAAGAATAGTTCTTTTATTGTTAAATGACAAGTGTTCTGTGAATGAAATAGCTAAGAAATTAGAGAAGCCGCAACCCACAATTTCTCTTGCTCTCAAAGTTCTGCAGCAAGGAAAAGTCATCAATTCTAAAAGAGAAGGCAAATTCATTTATTATTTTGTTGCTGATGATAAAATAAAAAAAATAATTGAGGTGCTTGAATTAAAATGAGGTCAAAAAATGTTTTCAGATTAAGTATTTTGATCTCAATATTCTCAATAATCTCTTTTTCTGTATATGCTCAAGGCGTTGTCTTTAACAGAGTTTTCGCAAAAATGCCTGAGCTGATGAGGAATAACTATTTCATTTATTCTCTTACCTTAATATTTTATTTCATATTACTTTATGCAATATACTCTTCTGCAGCAAAGTTCCTAAAGATTTTCGAGGATCCAGCCAAAAAATCAGGTCTTAACAAAGCTGGTAAAATTTTCTCGCTTTCAGCATCAGCCATAACCACAATATCTTTGTTTTATTTCGCTAACAAATCAATAACACAGGCATTAAAAAATCTCCTTGACCCCTGGGGTATTTTTGGTGGTTTAATAATTGCTTGTGTTGTATTTATGATAGTATATTTTGGCTTCAGAACCTCTGACCCAAATGATAAATCCTGGAAACTTGCAATGTGTGTGGCAGGAGTATGTATGGTTTTTGCAGGCACCATTGCATCAAAGCCGAATATAATGTGGTGGGGTTGGCTTATTGCGTTTATAGGACTTCTCCTCTATCTTCTGAGTATTGCTTTTCAAAGCGGAGAACCAGCAAAACCAGAAAATCTGCCTCCGCTCTATACTGATGAAGATGAAGAGAAAAGAGATAAGAAAAAAGAAAAAGAAGGAAAAGAGAAAGAAGAGGAAGAAGAAGAGGAAGAAGAAGAGGAAGAAGAGTTCAAAGAAGAGGGTGATTGGTACCCTGTAATAGATGAAATTGATAGAACAAATAAAAAACTAAAAGGATTCGTCTATGAAAGAAACTAATTTATTGGATGTAGAAAAGATACTTAACGCAAATTTAGACTCATTCAGTCCTGAAGATTTCAAAATATATGATGTAAAGTACTCTCATATTAGGGACTTCCTTAAAAAATATTGGAATGCAATAGCAGACAGAGCAATTAATCTTGGATCCGATATTTCTTGTTTTAGGTGTGTCCCAGAGGGTTTTATGTATGAGCTAATTCAAGAAAGATTCGAAAAAAACTTTGATATTGATGAAAAGGAGTATATAAAAAAAGTAAATGAGCTTCTAGAATTTTTAAAAGACTTTGAATCAAAAAACTCAAAATCTTTTAAGTTTAAGAAAGATGATCCTTGGATTAGAGTATATATACACAAGGGTCACAGTGGTTCTAAAAGGATAATGCGTATTCATATAGATGCTAAATATGAAGGAGCTTGTTCTATTTTTCTAGCTATAGTGCTACTTTGCTTTAGGGAGAAACTCAAGCTATCGCTAAAACTCAGAGATAGTTATTCATCCTCAAGCTTCCCAAGATTTGATGAAATAATCATATATTTCAATGAGGATTCACAAGAAACTCTTAAAAAAATACTTCTTTATGTTCACAATGAATTCAAAGATCATTTCAATAATGATAAATTCTTTCTATACGGAAAAACAAATCTCAACGGTATTTTTTGTGCTGATGAATACTACGCACCAAACAGAGAACTTGATTCTTCCTTTAAGATATTTGGAGAAAAAGCTTTTCCCAATCCCCTTTCTTCCGCAGGAGACAGTTATACTGAAGTTAGAGCAACAGTAATGCTAATTATAATAAGAAAGATTATAGAATTATATTATAAATCTAAGGGGTTTGATGTTTCAAAAAGACTCAGTTTTGGTAATCTAAACTCAAATCCAGATAAACAAGAAGAATTCAGAAATATACCTAATGATCATAACTTTGATAACTTCATAAAAGAAGCAGTTTTTTATGTCTGTCCTCATATGAATGTGAATCCAGAAGCTTTCCAGAAGAATATTGAAAACATAGATGGTTCAAAATTAAGCTATGCTCCTATATCATCAACAACTCCATCTACTTTTTCACCTTCGCCTACAGCTACACGTCATTCAACTCAAAGATGGCTAAGCCCTAGAGTTATAGTGCCGAAAAAGACACCTATGCCAGAAGGTTTCAAAATTGACTTGTCACCAGGATTTTCGAAAATAAGAGATCAAGGAGATCTCCAGAGCTGTGTTGCCTTTGCTTATGCATTTGTAATAGAATATTTAATAAACAGAGTAGAAGGGTATTATGAGGAAGATAAGAAAGTGCTAGTATCTCCATTATATCTTTATTGGTTCGGCAGAGTTGATTTTTATTACCCATGTACAAGAGAACAAATGTATCTTAAAACATTTCCTAAAGGTATGAGAGAACTATTCTTCTGTCCTCATCATGATAACAAAAAATGCCATGATAGAGGAAGTGACCCGCCTAATTATGCACATGGACTAGCAGAAGGAGGATTTGTCTATGAAGAAGATTATAAATATGATGATAAAAAGAGGCCAATACCAGGATTTGAAGAGCTTCGCAGAGACATTGATGGCGATACTGTACACTGGCCTGCCCATTATGAAGGGAAATTTGCAGAAAAACCTCCTGAGTCTTTAATAAAGAAAGGAAAGCTACTATATGATAAATACATCAAAGAAGTTGTGCGAGTTGATGGCGTTGAAAATTGGATAGAAGTACTTAAACAAGGCTATCCTGTAATAGTTTCTATAAGAAACAATATACATAGAGTTGTTCTAGTAGGCTATAATTCAACCACAAAAGAATTCAAGATAAAAGATTCATTTCGTACCCCTGTCAAATATGGGAAAGATGTATCATATTGGAAAGATCAGGAAAAAGAAGGTTATGTAGTGATCCCAAAAGCAAAATTCAAACATCATGATAGCATGCCAGATGGGGAGTTTAAAGAATCAGAAACAGAAGAGCTTAAACCATCAGAACCTCCAATAAGTCCAACAGCCACCGAAGGAATCATCAAAGGCAGAATAATATACGAGCCGATTACATTATCAAAAATAACAGAAAACCCAGATAAAAAAACAGGTAAAGACATAAATAACATAGTTTCTTTAAACTTCAACAAAAGCTTTGATGTTTATTTGTTGGATGATAATAAAAAAGAGATAAAAAAAGCAACTTCAAACAATGATGGCGAATTTAAATTTGATGCTCTTGAATTAAACAAGAAATATTATGTAGCGATTAAGATTGATGGCAAGTTCATTAAACATACTGATAATAAATTAGGAAGAGGAGGCCAATTTGGTGATGATCCTCATCCCGCCAAAATAATAGAATTGACTCCAACAAATCCAGAAGACAAGAACGTAATAATATCATTCAACACAAAAGGATCTATTTCAGGCAGGATAATACATAATGCGGCTACACTCTCAATGATAAAGAAAAAACCCGAAGAATATTCTGGAAAGGAATTATGCGATGATGCAAGTAAAGAAATAATAGGATATTCAAAAGCAAAAGTCGCACTACTATATGAAAATAAGAAAATTGAAATAATATGTGATGAAAATGGCAAATTCAAATTTGACGATGTTCCACTTTATACTGAATGCCTTATAGAAACTAATGACATTGAAGGAGAAGTTTCTACTGACAGAGTGCCATTTGGCAGGGCAGGAAACTATTCTAAGGATAAAGAGAATAAATATCCAGGTAAATCAGTTATTACACTAGATATAGATAACAGGGAAGAGAAATATGTTGTGCTTGATATTCATCTCAAAAAATACATTTATGTATGGTGGCAATTCGATAATGAGAATGAATTTAGAGAAGTGTTCAAAAAACACATTAGGCCAGGCGAATTAACTAAAGGTACACAATTAACACCTGTTTGGGAAACAGATTCAAAAGAATCAATATCCAATACCCAATCAACAATAGCGGACAAAAAACTAAAGGTAATATCATTAGGTTGCGCAAAGTCAGACAATCCAGAAAAGTGGAAATGGGACTCTGAACAAAGAAGAGAAAGAATAAAGGCAGGAAAGCCTGATGTAAAAGATTCAGAATACGAGTTTTCAATATGAACACAAAAAAAGGAAAAATAACATTGCACCTTGGAAATGATGCAGTTGGAAAAGGAAAAGATACATTTTATGTCAGAATGCAGATAATTGATCCGAATGGAAAAATAGTTTTTGATACAGATTCATCTTTGCCAAGTGATTTCAAGGCATATATTCTCACAAAAGGAGCTATGAGATTGTTCAAGAAAACTTCTCAGTTTCTGACTGTTCCAAAAGGAGAAACTAAAGCATTTGATATACATTTAGAGATTCCGAAAAATGCAGAAGGAATGTACAAGATAAGATACTTTATAATTCCATATGTTGAAAAAAAGCCCTTAGAAAACTCAATACGACAAAAAACAGTCCCATTAAAAATAATAAATACGAAAATCGAGAAAAAACAGACACCTATTGAGAAAGTCCAAGAGCAAGAGCAAGCAATAAATGTCCTTGAGAAAGAAGAAGAGCAATTGATTATAAAAGAATTAACATACGTCAAGAAATTGGAGAATATTATAAAAGTCGCTCAACAAAAAATATCTGAGCTAAAAGGCATATTTGCGATAAGACTTAAGACACAAGAGATTATCAATATCGACTTCAATTCTGATGAATATAAGCTATTGATAAAGGATATCTCAGCATTGATGAAAGAAATACAAAAGAGAATAAATGAAGAGAAAGAGCTCGTTTATGCGGAAAATTCTTCTATGTCTGAACTTAAATTAAAAATTGACACAATAATTTCACATCCAGAGTCATCAGAAATCTCAAAAAGATTCAATACTCTCAACAATCACTTTATAATTCCCAGAAACGAACATCTAACAAGAATAAATCTCAATCTTGAATATGTCTCATCATATTTAAACAAATTGGAAGATGATCTTAATAAATCAATTAAAGAGATAAAAGCTAATCCTCAAAACCAAGAGGCAAATGTGGAATTGTTGAAATCACTCTATGCGCAACTAAATTCACTAATACTCAAAATGGAACAAATACTCTCTGCTTCAAAAAAATTAGAACAATACCTCAACCCAGAACACATAAGGGCCGAGTTGAACTGGCTGCAGATAGAGTTGGCGAGGTTAAAAAATCTAAAAAATCAATTAGCAGCATAAACTACTGAATGATGATAAAATGAGGAACAAATAAAAAGACAAAGGAAATATTTTTAAATGAAACAAACCAAAAAACCCAAAATAGAGGGTGTAAAGTTGAAATTCAAAAGTAGAAATGAGGTAGTTAGATTATTTTTTATATTATTTATAATCATTTTGCTCTCTCATACTGTTTCTGCGCAGGGTGTTGGTGGTATCCTAAATAATATAGGAAATACTGTTTATAAGCTAATGCAGAACCAGAATTTCGTATATTTCTTGACTTTTGTTTTCTATTTCTTGATTCTCTGGGCAATCTGGTCAGCTGCTGCAAGAGCAGTAAAGATATTCCAAAGAGGAGATGGAGGAATAGAAGGTCTCAACAAGTCAGGAAGAATGCTTGCACTTTCAGGAGCAATGCTCTCAACATTAGGAATATTTTGGGCAACAAAAGGAAAAACACAGTTGCTCACAAATCTTCTTGATCCATTTGGAATCTTTGGCGGGCTTCTTCTTGGAGTAGTTGTATTTATGATAACATATTTTGGCTTTGGCACCCAGTCTAAAGACAAAAGCTGGAAAAGAGCAATGGTTGTTGCAGGATTTGCAATGGTTTTTGCAGGAACAGTTTCCTCTCATCCGAATATAATGTGGTGGGGTTGGCTTATTGCATTGATTGGTTTGTTATTCTTCCTGCCTTCTTTGTTCAGAAAAAAGAAAGAAGACTATGAGCCTATTAAAACAGTGGAAGTGCCTCCAGATGTAGATAAAGACGGCGAAAAAATAGACAAGACCAAGTCAGGTTTGGACTGGAGCAAAACAGGAAGAATGCGAGTACAGGTTCTTGATTCAGAAGGAAATCCATTGGGTTCAGTTAGAGTCTGGGCTAACCATAGAAGTAATGGAGAAGAGATATTTAATGGCATAACATCAGGAGAAGGAGATGATGATAATTTTGGATGGACTGACTGGACAGAAGTGCCTGCAGGTCCAATAACAATAACATGCTTTGATAGAGGTCTTGAGCTGTTGAAACTGCCATTGAGCAGAAAACACGGAGACTATTTCTATGCTGTTGTTAAAGAAGGACAAGATAATGAGTTTAAGCTCAGGTTAAGAAAAACAAGAGATTTAGAATTGCTTGTAAATCCGAGAAAAGCAGAAGTCCAGAAAATAGGCTATAATGGAGAAGAAAAGCCAGAAAACCTAAATCCAGTTGATCCGAAGAAATTAGTGCGTATTGTTGTGCTGCACAAAGTCAGAGAAGGATTATGGAAAAGGATGTGGTCTGCTACTATTGGAAGATTTAAAGTATGGAACACAATGGGAGTTTCAAGGACATATTATTTGGCTAATCCTAACCATGAAATTGAATTTGTAACATTACCCTGGCCTTATCAGCTTGAAAGATACGCTACTGGATTAACATTAGCTCCAAAAACAGCATTACCTCCTTATGAAGAAATAAGAGGATTCTGGAAAAGATTATTCCATATAGCAGGCCTGACTCAATTTCATCCATTGCCTTATACTGAAACAAGCCAGGGCGTAACTCATGTAGGAATAAGGTCAGCGCATGCTCAAACAGTTGAATTAACAGTATGGACTCCTGGCTTCCCGCCAAAGAAAACAATAATAGAATTCTATGGCCAACTTGAGGGAGAAAGAACAATAAGCGGAAGACTGATTGATGAAACAGCGTCATTGAACAATGGCGTTAAAGAAACTGAAACAGGAAAAGAAATCTTGACAAATCCGAAAACACAAGGACTAGAGCCCCAAAGCGTATATGCTCTTTCTGTTGATGGAAACAAATATCCTGGAAAACTTGAGGTGGATAAGACATTTTTTACAATCAAAGGTTTGCCGAAAGGAAAATATAAGGTAGTCGCGCAATTCAAAAAAGGAAAACAAGTAGCTCACTGGATGGGTGTGCTTGGAAGAGGAGGAAAAAATGGAGACAATCCTCCACCGCCAGAACCTTGGATAGACTTAGAGACTCACAAATCAGAAGATAATGTTATAATTGCTGGTAATCAAAAAAATTCTCGTTATACAATAGAAGGAAGGATAATTGATATTAACAAGGCAATTAAAAAAAACATATCAACTACTGAATCAGGAAAAGTTATATATGAATCTCCAAAAGACATTGGTTATTCGGATCCGAGTCTTGAACTCGAAGTTTACGATATTGAGGAAAAAAAAGCAATTCCATTGCTACTTTCTAATATTGATGAGAGTGGAAGATTTATATTGGAAGTTGAGGCAAAGCTGAGAAAGGTCATAGTCAGGTGTAAAGGAACCTCCTTCAATCATACAACTCCTCCATATGGCAGAGGAGGCAATAACAAAAACGATAATAAACCGCCTGCTAAAATAATTGAGTTGTGCGAAGATAACCCGCATGAGGAGAATGTAGTTATCCAAGTAGGCATAGAGACAGGAGTTATAAGAGGCAGGGTTGTGTCTGAAAGCAAAGTAAAGTCACTAAGACTAGAGAATGCTTCAGGACAAGAATTAAATCAAGTTGGAGAATTCGATAAGGAGTATTTATTTGGAGATGTAGAAAAGCCAGAAGAAATAGAAGTCATACTTTGTGATGATATCGGAAACAAAATTACTACAACTAAAGTCAATGAATTCGGGTTCTTTGCATTCACAAATGTAGATCCTGAAAAGAAATACCTTGTAGGTGTCAAATATCATCAGATGACATTTTTCCATCTTTACGGAGAAGGAGGAAGAGGGGGGGCAGGTCCAGAGAATAAAAAAATAGACAGAACAATAATTGATCTTAAAAAGAGAAGTGATAGGAGTGAATATAATGTTGTCGTATCTCTGGAGACTAATGATTTAACTTACGGTGGAATAATTGAAGGAAAAGTCATTAATAAATTATTAGCTTCTAAGGAATTTCCTTCACCTCCATATGGAACTCTCAGTAAACCGTGGCCTACTGGAAAATTACTTTATGAAACCAAAGGAATACAATTCAATAAAGTTAATAAAGCTTTCTTAATCATTGATGAGGGAGGAGTCCATCATATCGTAAGAGAGACAGAAGTGGATAAAGAAGGAAAATTCTCATTCAAATGCGTTTTCAAAAACGATAAATTCAAAGTAGGCATAGTTTATCAGGGAAATTTCATCTATCACGATACAGATACTGATTTTGGTAGAGGAGGTAATAGAGGCACAACCACGCCTTATGAGAATCCTTATCCACCACAAGAATATATCAAATTAGAAGAAGGTTATGATCACGAGCAATATGTGATAGTTTCAGTTGGGCCCGTAATAACACCTCCACCAGAAGTAAAAGGAATAATAGAAGGCAGAGTTATTAATAATTTGATAGCATTATCAAATGTGTCTAAAAATGCTTCAGGTAAAGATATTTGTGAAAACTATCCGGACTTATCAAAAGATATTGACGTTAAGAAAAAAGAAGTGATACTCATCGATGCAGATACAGCTTCAGAGGTTCCTGGTTTAAAAGCAACTCCAAATAAAAATGGTTTCTTCACAATAAATAATGTGCCCTTGAAGAAAAAATATCTAGTTTGCGTGAAAGTTGAAGGCACTATCATTGACCATAGAAAAGGAGTTTATGGAAGAGGAGGAAAATATGAAAAAGATAAAGAAAACAAACCACCTCCAGAAATTATTGATTTTAATAAATATAAAGTCGACAAATTTGTAATTATTGGAATTACGCCAGGGTCAGAGATAAAGACAAAGATCAAAGGTAAGGTTATTGACGGTATTGAGTCAAAGAAAAAAGGGATTAACAAGTTAATGAGCGGTAAGCAGATATTTGAATCTCCAAATACAGTGCCTTACACCAAATATAAAGTCGCGTGCTTATTTGTTAATAATATCTCAGATGGGCCAATAATGGAAGCAGAAATCGATGAAAAAGGTGTCTTTGAATTCATAGATCCTCCTATAAACACCAAAAATCTTATTGTCGGAGTTTATACGCCAGAAAAAGTCTTCACACATATAAACTCAGATTTTGGAAGAGGAGGATATGGAAATAACGATACAACTAATTTGTCTAGATTCATTGAATTGACAGAATCAAAACGAGAGGAGAACAATGTTATTGTCTCCGTTGAAGAGAAAAAGGAAAAATTTGGAAAAATATCTGGAAGAATCATTAATGAAGACAAAGTCAAAGGCAAAGAGAATGAAACAGGTCAGAATTTTAATAATGAAACTATGTATCCGAATATTCATGAAAAAATAAAACAGCTAGGCAAAAAAGAAATCTTCGTTTTTGATGAAAATCATAAGATTGTCAAGAGCGGTATTTTCCCTAATCCTGCAAATGGAAAATTTGTTATAGATGAGGTTCCTTTAGGCGCAAAGTATTATGTTGCAGTAGGTGATAAAAGAAAATATACGTCATTGACACCAGAGTTTGGAAGAAGCGGAAAAGGACCTATCAATGAGAAGCCAGGAGAATTGATTGATTTCACTGGTTCTAAGACCGAAGATGAAAATGTTGTAATAGCTATAAAGAAGCAAGAAGGAAAGAAGAAAAAAGGAATAATTCAAGGAAGAGTTATTGACGGAATTCAGACAAGAACTAAAGGTGTTGCTGCGGATGCATCAGGAAAAGTATTGTATAAAGAGGGAATAACATATAAAACAAAGTTTGCAATATTACTTAAAAGCGATAGTTCAGGAAATTTGGTTCCGATTCAAGTCGTTGAATTAGGGAATGATGGTGAATTCTTATTTGATGATGTTCCACTTAATAGAAAATTATGGTGCAGTGTATTTGTAACTTCAGGCAGATACTTGCATGTAGAGGGAACATATGGAAGAGGTGGCGCAGGACCTGAGAATCTATTACTTGAGAGGAGGCCTATAGTATTGACCGCAAGGCATGATAAAGAAGAAAATGTAATTGTCTCTGTTGAACCTGCCTCTGTTGGAAAAGGTATTATCTCAGGAATTGTCATAGATGAAACTCAAAACTTATTGCACCAGAAAGAAATAGGAATAACTAAAAAATCAACAGGAAAAGAAATTAATGAAAATCCAAAAGTTATCCCATATACTAATGTCTATAATAAATCAGTTTATCTACTTGGTAGAGATGTAGCAAACAACAGATGGATAAGAGTAGGTGTTACCAACTTAGAAGAAAACGGAAAATTCACATTCAAGGATGTTCCCTTCGGCATACAATTATGGATAGGTGTCTATGATCTTGCAAATAATAGGAAGGCCATTTATCATCATCCAATACCAGGAGAACAACCTACTATCCTTGGAAGAGGAGGTCATGGCAAAAATGATGATACGTATAATACTGATCCTATTCCAATAATTCTAGCTAATAATCACGAATATGATATCAATACAGTGGTCGCAGTGCCTACACATAAACCATCTGTGAGATACTTGATCTCAGGAAGAGTTGTTGATCTTGATGTGCTAGAACAAAATAATGTCTTAAAGGATAGTTCAGGAAAGTATCTGAACACCGAATACAAACAGATAAGAGGAGTTCCATCTCAGGAGGTTGTGCTTGTTGATGAAAAAGATAATGAAATAAAGAGGACCACTACTGATTCGCAAGGTTTCTTTGAGTTCACAGATTTATCTCCAGACAAATACAAAGTATATTCAGAAACTGACAAAGGCAAATACTATTATTTCTCAGGAGAATATGGAAGAGGAGGAAACTATAAAGATGATGGAATTAATAAAAAACCAGCAAAACCTAAAATAGAATTAACTCCTCAAGACCCAGAAGATAGGTATGTTGTAATAGCAGTACAGTTGAAAGAGGCTCCAAAACCAGAAAAACATACAATAATAAAGGGCATTGTCGTCAAGGAGAAAGAAGCCATAGAAAAATACCCTGATATCAAAAACGCAACTGGAAAACAAATGAATGATAGCAGAAAATATCTTCCGCTTGATGATTGTGATGTGTATGTTTGGCCAGTAGATAAATATGCAAACTTCTCAGACTACTTAGAAGCAATCAACAGTAAATCTCTAACACTAATCAAAGCTGAAAAGAAAGACGACTACTTTATATTCAAAGATATCCAGTATGGAACATACCTAGTTTATGTAATGAAAGATAAAGTCTTTACGCACGTAATGCCTGAACTAGGAAGAGGAGGAATGGGCCCTGAGAATCCCAGAAGAAGAGAACCAGGTCTATTGCTAACAAGTAAAGAGATAATTATCTCAGAATCTCATCCTGTAGAAGAAAATGTGGTCATCGGAACAAATAAGAAAGACGAAACCAAACCAAGCTCAGAACTAGATATGGATGATGACGTGCAAGCATTGACGCATTTATACGATGAATTGAGAAAGGTATCTCAAAATTCAAATGTGCTTATAGAACACATCAAGGAATTGAAAGATCCCCTGATTAAACAAGAGAAAAAAAGATTCGTTTGGGATAAATATGTAGTGTTCCTCTTGCTCATACTGAAAAAGTATTTGCAGAAGGAATTATATGGTATGAGGTATCTTGAATATAAGAGTTATGAGGACTTGATTTATAAAAAATATAACAACACAGAGATACCATTCATAAAACAAGCAAATTTAGATAAAGAATTCCAGAAGAAATGCAATAAAAGAAAAGAAGCAATGCTGGTTGTTTTGAAAGATATCCAAGACAATGTAAAAGCAATCGATAAAAACATACTTGATAAAATAAATAAACTTGATGAAAAATATGTTTCTATTAAAAATATTCACGAGAATGTATATAATAATTTTATAATATGGTTATCTAATAAAGATATTACTAACATAGAAAACTATAATGTGGTAGAGTATTTCAAAAAAGATTTGCCGCAAATTCCTCCTGAAGAGATAGATAAGACACTGAAAAGTCTAGAAATAGAACTCGGAAATCTGAAAGAAGAATTGAAACAAGCAAATTACGATGTTAAAAATATGTGGGAGTTGACTATTGAATTAGAGGATGAATTAAAAAAGAAAGGATTACTGGAAAACTGGAGAGAATCAAGATTAAAAGGAGAGACAACCCTAGAAGCAGAAATAAAATCAACTATAACATCTACCTCTCTCAAAACAGTTTCATCTACAACAGTATCAACCACAACACCTTCTGACTTGAAGAAAGTAGCTTAATTTTCAATTAAATTCTCAAAAAAAGAAATAAATTCAAAAAATAAATAAAAAATAATAATAATTTATGCTGCTCTTTTTTCTTGACTTGCAATTCTTCTTTCTGTTCTTGCTTTTTTTTTTATATAAGAGCTAAGGCTACTTTCACGCTTTTCAAGTTCAGCCAGTGGTCCAGGAGGAAATCCTTCTTGCTTGAGCTGTTTCTCAGTTTCTTCTATTCTTAGCATTCTATCAATTCCCCGGAAATACCTAAATACTGCATATCTGAAAACAAAACTTGATGCTTTGATAATCTTAACTAACATCTTTTGCAGCTTAGAACCATCTTTTCCTAATGAATCCAGTATTTTAAGATAAAGCTTTAGTTTAGGCAATGTATCAATATTTCCGCCTAATTTCGTGAATGCCTTAAGTTCTTCACTAACAGTATCCATGACTTTTTTTTCTTCATTGGCTATTCTCTTTAATATTCTTGCATCAACTTTTGCTTGGTAATTCTTGAACAACCCAATTATAGTATCTCTCAGCTTGTGGTTTTCTCTTTTTTGGTCTATTGAAAGTCTCGTGAACTCTAGCAATTTGGAGTCTATTTCCTTGAACTCATCATCTATTAACTTCTGTATCTTCTCCAGTGTCTCTTTTGTCTTTGTTAAAATTTCTTCTTTGTTCTCGAAACCATATTGTTTAAGCAGGTTCTTTCCTGCTTCTGAACTTATGATTTTATCATCAAATATAACTTTGTCTTCTATCTTGATATCTTTTGAAATGAGTTTTGTCTTTTCTTTTAAATCATCTATTATTCTTGCCAAATAAACCTGATCTTTTTTTTCAATTTCAAAATCTTTCTTAAAATAAAGAACAAGGTCTTTTATGATTTTCTTTGTGCTATCCTGTACTATACTAACATTGCCTTGTTTTATGCCCTGAGCTTGAAGTTCATCTAATTGTTTCAAATCATTTTCAATCCCTTCTATTGTTTCTAGATCCCTTCTCATTATTTTTCCTAATATTCTAGAACTTATGAGCATATTGCTCATTTTTGCTTTTATAAGGTCAAACATTTTCTGGCACCTCTTCTTGTTGATTATAAATTATTTTTTTGATTAACTTATACTCATAAAACTATTTAAAACTTTCTCCGAAGAGGGCCAAAAAAGACACAACATTTAAATAAATACCACACTATTAAGATATTAATGTATGTAAAAAAGAGGCTGATTTGGATAGTTTTATTACTTCTAAGTATTCCTAATGTTATTGCCAGGGAGGTAAGCTATACTTTCAAGGATTTCACAAGACAAATGAGCAATGTAGGAAAGAATATCTATAATTTTTTTCAAGATGAGTATATAGTTTATGTTGCCACGATAATCTTGACATATATTCTTCTTTTTGCAGTTCTTGTAAGAGTAATTGCAAAGATAAAGATATTTGAAGGAGAGGCGGGAGTTTCAGCAAATTCTTCTGGTAAAATGCTTGCTCATTCAATGTCAGGGCTTATTTGTCTCGGAATGTTTGCCTTCAGAAGAAGAGTGACTGAATTTATCCGCTCTTTTCTTGTGCCTTTTGGCATAATGGGCGCTTTGATAATTGCTATA
>JBBIVF010000004.1:0-3091 GCA_037439845.1 Candidatus Woesearchaeota archaeon | reverse complement strand
CGGACTTGAGGTCAAGAAAGCAAAGTTCTGGTGGTCATTTCTGGCAGCATCTATTACCTTAATAATTTACGGAATATTGGTGGCATCATAATGGCAGGCGGATTCATCACAATTCTTGGATGGATTTTGACAATATTTTCTGGAATAATGATAATTAGGACTTATTTAAGAGGAAAAAAGGAGATATCTGCTGAAACTGAACTTAAAGAAGAAAAAAGATTAAGGAAAATAGAACAGCAAGAGCTTGAGTTGGCCCAAGAAGAAGAAAGATTTGACATAGATACTGAAAAAGGTCTTGAGGAAATTAGAAATAGAGAAGAAAAAATTTCTGAGTTAGAGAAAAGAGAGCTTCAGCTAATTGGCACAATGGATGTAGCTCCATTGATTGATGTTATATCAAAAATACGCGAGCATAGAGAAGTACAACAAGATTATGTGATAAGACTTGAGAAACAGGTCAAAAAAGAGAAACACAGACAGCATAAACTTAACTATAAGCTCTGGGAACTTAACCAAAAAATATCTGTTCAGAGAGGCGAAAACACAAGGACAATGGAAAAAGAAATAAAAGAAGAAGAGGAAGAAATGAAACAGGAGCAGGATATTGAAAGAGATATTTTCAAAGATTTCAACAGCCTTGCTGAACACGTAAAGAAAGAACTTAAAGCAGTAATCTCAAGACAGAAAAAATATATTAAGATAGATGAGATTGAGCGCAAACTGAATAAGACAAGTAAACTAGACAAGTTAGGCTACAGAAAACATCTTGAGAAAAGTTTAAAATCTCTTAAAGAGGATGTAATGAAAGAACTTATTAAAGAAAGAAAAGAGTTGCAGCAGGAAGTAGAGAGCTTTAAGAAAGCCCAAGAGCAGTTAGAAGCACAAGAAAAACTTTCTGAAGAACTAGAGAAGAAATCAGAGGCCATGCAAAAAGAAGAAAAAACTAAGATAAGAAGCGAAAAAGATGTGATTTCAGAAATGAAAGATGTTAAATTAGGTGTTAGCTTATCAAAATAAAATATTATTTTTATAATTCAATAAAAATTAGAGGTGAGAAAAATGTTCAACAAAAAAGCAGATTTAAGCGATCCAAGAGGATGGATCTCATTGATAATCGGCATACTAGTATTGGTTTTAGGAGCATTGCCAATACTTAATCAATTCAAGATATTGCCATTTGGTTTGCCGGGATTCTTGGTAAGTGCGATTGGAATGATATCCATTTATCTTCTTGCTGCTATTGGCATATATCTATTGATAGTCGGTTTTATGGAAGATGATACAATAAGAGTTATTACCATCTTAATTGCGTTTATAGTAATTGCGATAGGCATAATACAGATTTTGGCCATGTTTAAGATAATAGGATTCAGCATACCTTTTTTGACGCCTTTGATGTATAACATATTATTTGTCATAGAAGGTATATTCTTGATTATTGCAGCTTTTGCAATGATCTAAGAATTTTTTGTATATTTTATTTTTTTTATATTTTTGAATTTTTTATTTTAATTCAACTTCTTTTCCTAATGACTGACCAGGCATTCCTTTCTCGAAAATAACTCTTACTGCACCTTTGTTTCCGTGTGCAGCTTTCACAATGCCTTTTATCTCATTTCCAGACTGAGTCTTAAACACAACACTTTTCCCAACTAATTTAGCCGCTTTTTCTCTTGTATCTACCTTATCAACCACAATAATCATATGATTAGGGTAAGTGTGTTGCCTTCCTCTCCTGAATGATGCAATAACCGCTTTCATAAGCTCAGAATTTAGAGGTTCATTTAAAAATGTTTCGGGTTATAAATGCTGGAAAAACTTTATGATTCAAAAAAATCACACTAATATAAGGATAAAAACACTCGTATTTATAAATAAAAACCTCATTTTCATACAATATACCAAAAAAAATGACAATCAAAATTGTAACAAGGTGATATGAAAATGGCAAAAAAACAAGCACAAAACAAGGAAGAGCAAAAACCAGAAGAGAGAGAGGAGATGAGTATGCCTGAGATACCAAAAGAAGCAAAAGAAAAGCTTGAGAAAATTAAGGTCAAGATAGAGAAGTTCAAGGATAAAGTCATTGAAAAGTTTGAAGAAAATATCATAGGAGTCTCATTATTACCTCCTCCAAAACAAAAACCAGAACAAGAGATGTCTCCTGAAGAGAAAGAGATGATGGGCAAAATAAACTTGCTCGTGCTTGTTGATGATACTGATTCTAAGAAAATGTCAAAAGATGAATTAAAGGAAAAGCTCTCCACAGCAATAGACGCTATTGCGAAAGATGTTGATAAAGAGCTGCTTGTAAGGACATTGTTGCTTTCTGAACTCTGGCAATCCTGCTATGATGCAAAATATGATGTCTTGCAGCTTATAGCAATGTCTGCTCCTGTTTATGATAAAGGTCTTTTAGCAGCAATAAAAATAGCAGAGATACACAAGACAATGACCATAAAAAAGTTCGAGAAATACATTGTTGCATATGTTCTCTTTGGCTCTTTGACCAGAGGAGAAGCAACTCATGAATCAGATATAGATGTAGCGATTATCGTTGATGATACTGATGTAAAGAAGATGTCAAGGACAGAATTAAGAGACAAATTAAGGGCTATTATTATAGGAATGGGCATTGAAGCAGGAGAGATAACTGGAATAAAGAACAAATTGAATATCCAAGTGTATATATTAACTGATTTCTGGGATTCTGTAAAAGAAGCTAATCCAGTGATTTTTACAGTTCTAAGAGATGGTATTCCACTTTATGACAGAGGCATATTTATGCCATGGAAGCAGCTGTTGCAGATGGGCAAAATTAAACCTTCTCCTGAAGCAATTGACATGTTCATGAGCACAGGAGAGCAGATGATAAGCAGAATAAGGGCAAGATTAAGAGAAATCATTGAGTCAGATGTATATTGGGCCACTCTCACTCCGTCACAAGCAGCCATAATGCTTTACGGACTTCCTCCTCCAACCCCAAAAGAAACAATAGAAATTCTTGAAGAGATAATTGTAAAAAAAGAGAAACTTCTTGAAAAAGAGTATGTAGAAATAATGAGAAAAATCAGAAAATACTACAAGGATT
>JBBIVF010000003.1:3849-39305 GCA_037439845.1 Candidatus Woesearchaeota archaeon | reverse complement strand
TTTTTTTGCCTCTGCCACTATCTCAGACACTATGTCATGTCCCATCTCATCTATTGGTATTTTTATGAATTTGACTTTTGGATTTTGTTTCCATCCAAATTGTTCTGCCTGTTCGATGAGATTTTGAGGTTTCTCTTCTATGGTCACATATAATCCTGGCTCGTTCTTTTTTGCGCCATGATATAAAAATTGCAGGCCGAATATACTTTTAGCGGTTCCTGGAGCACCACATAAAACTACTGAAGATTTCTCTGGAATTCCTCCATCAATCAATTGGTCAAGACCAATTATGCCGGTTTCGATTCTTTTCATAAAAATATCACCTCTTTTAAATAAAATCTATTTAAAATTCTTAAATAAAGCTTATATTTATACTTTTGCAATATATTTTAAATTTGAAAAAGTAAATTAAGAGTTAAATTTTTAACATATTTTAAAAAAATAATTAAATAAATAAAACATATTTTAAAAATTAATCAATAAAATTTGTTATTCAGGATAGAACATACCGCAACGTTTTTGAATGAGATAGAATGAAAAAAACTTATGGAATATAAAGTAGATGAGAATTGCATCTTCTGCAATATTGCGCATAAGAAAGTGCCTGGAAAAATAATATTTGAGAATGATTATTGCTGTGCATTTCTTGATATAAGGCCAGTAACAATAGGTCATTGTCTTCTTGTTCCTAAAAATCATTTACAAGTTATGCAACAAGCAGATGAAAAGACAGTAGAAGAACTTTTTGTTTCTGCAAAAAAAATCAGCAATGCAATGATAAAAGGAATGAAAGTAAAAGGAACAACTGTGTTTATAGCAAATGGAGTAGCTGCAGGCCAAAAAGCTCCACATCTTATTGTTCATATCATACCCAGAAACGATTCAAATAAAGATCTTTTTAATGTGCCGGAGTATAGTATGTCTGAGCAGGAGCTAAACCAATTGAGGATAATTTTGAGAAAAAAGATAGACCTTATGCTCGGAAAAAATGATACTGAACAAGAAAAGGAAATAAAAAAAGAAGAAGAAAGTAGAGAGGAAAAAAATGATGAATTGACAAGTTATCTTGAAGCATATGCTGACAAAGAGAAGAGTGTGCTGAAAGAAGAGAACAACAGAGGTAAAGAAGAGGAAAAAGAGGAGGAAGATCTGGACAGGATCTCAGAAGTGTTCAAATGATATGCGATATTTGTGCTATTATCGAGAGAAAAGATGAGTTGATTTATGAAGATACTGATGTAGTGGCTTTTCTTTCACCAGCACCAAGATCTGTTTCTGAAATTACAATAGCTCCTAAAAAGCACGTTGTAGTTTTTGGAGACTGTGATGACGACATATTAAGAAAAATTGGAAATGTTACTAATTTTTTATCTAAGGCAGTCTTTGAGATATTAGGAATGGATGGCACGAATATAATGATAAGAAATGGCATTGAAGGAGGACAGAAAATTGCACATTTTTCTGTTGATTTGTTGCCGAGAAAAAGAGGAGATGGAATCAACCTTGAGTGGCAGGGTATTCAAGCAGAACCAGAAAGTTTAAAGGAAACTGCCAATATTTTGGTTTCTGCTCTTTCTCAAAGCGAAAAAGAAAAAGAAGTGCCTGAATTATCAGAGCAAGATATGACTAAGTATGAGATAAAAAGATTGAGAAGATTGCCTTAATTCTTGATTATTGTCACATTCTTGAACACTATCTCTTTATTATCATTACATTGAAATGATTGATAAGTCAAATTACTGAAACCAAGACTATATCCGCAGTTCTGTATAGGATAGTACTTATATTTAAGAATGACTTCTTTATTGCCAAATTTAAGCCAAGATGGAGTTAAGTTATATTTCTCTGTTTTTAACTCTGTATCATTAAGAGAGACTTTATCAATACAGATTTCGTTAACTTCCTGAGAAGGAGATTGCAGATTAGTTATATTTGTACCTTTAGGTATTTCAAGAATAAATCTGGAGTCTGATGAGGTCAATTCGATGCTATTATTGACAAGACCTTTGTCTAGAATGAATTGAATGCATTTATGTAAGCTTATTAGTAATGTAGGAGGATTGCCTGAGAAAATATAGAAATCATAACTATTTACAGGAGACTCAAAGCAATAATAATATGGATATGCTGGTATTGAGATGTTCTCAAAATTTTGAGGAAGTGCACCTTTTTTCTTCTCGTATAATACCATTGAATAATCTGAGTTTTTCTCCAGGATGGCATCAAGTAGAATCGGATCAGACAATATCTCAGGGGTTTTGGAGATAATATTTCTATATCTTAAATCAAAAAAACAAATTTTTTCTATATTTATTATGTCATAGGCAAAATTCTTTGTCACGCCTCTTTCGTATTTCATTGCTTTGACATTATCCGCAAAATCAAGGAGAAACGATTGATATGACACTTGTGCTGAACCTCTTGTCAATGTATTAAGATACTTGAATCCGAAGAAAAATAGCAATATTATTATGGCTGAAGAAAAAATTAATATAAGAACTGTTTGAATTTGGGACCTTTTTGTTTTCATTAGTAGTCACTATGAGTATGATATTTAAATATTTTTAGAAAATATATTTAGAAAAACAAGAAAAACAAAATATTTATATTGATGAAATTGGCTAAAATCATAATGAAGTTCATCAGCAGCAAAAAGTTGTTGGCAAGGGCAAGAGATAATGGCTATGCAGTAGGTGCATTTAATTTCTCAAATATGGAAGTGTGTCAAGCAATTGCTGAAGCTGCCAAAGAAATGAATTCTCCTGTAATTATGCAAACAAGTGAATCTGCAATTGAATATGCAGGAATTGAGTATCTGTATTCAATCGCGATGAGCGCTTTAAAGACCACAAAAACGCCAATTTGCCTTCATGTTGACCATGCTCATCACTTTGAAACAATCAAAAAAAGTATTGATATTGGCTATAGCTCGGTTATGATAGATGTATCCAAGCTTCCTTATGAGGAAAATATTAAGATTAGCAGGAAAGTGGCTGATTATGCGCATAAATATAAGGTAAGTGTTGAGGCTGAGTTTGGAGTTATTCCAGGAATAGAAGATGTGAAAACTCAGGCAAAAACAATAATGCTTACTGACCCTGAGATTGCTCTTGATTTTGTTAAGAGAACAAAGTGTGATTCTTTTGCGCCTTCTATAGGCACTGCGCACGGAGGCTTCATGGCTTTGCCGAAACTGGACTTCAAAAGACTAAAAGAACTCAGAGAAACATTAGATGTGCCTCTTGTTCTTCATGGCTCATCAGGAGTAAGTGATGCTGACTTAAAGAAAGCAATTTCTTTGGGCATATCTAAGATAAATATTGACACTCAGCTTCAGCTTGCATTTGACGAGGCAGTAAGGAAATTCTATCAAGAAAATCCTAAACAGATAAAAGAAGACAAAAAGACATTTGATCCAAGACATTATCTAGGGCCTGCAAGAGAAGCAGTAAAGGAAAATGTGATTAGACATATTAAAATATTTGGCTCAGAAAATAAAGCATAATAAAGAATAGGTAGAAACATTATGAAAATAACTATTTCAGGTCCTCCTGGTTCTGGAAAAACAACAGTTGGAAAGGCTTTGGCCAAAAAACTAAAACTTAAATTCTATTCTTCAGGCGATTTCTTCAGGAAGATAGCATACCAAAAAGGAATGAACTTAAATGAATTCTCTAAATATTGTGAACAGCATCCTGAAATAGATGACTTGATAGACAAGAGGCAGATGCAATTTGGCAAAGAGCATGATGATTTCGTGTTAGAGTCAAGACTAGGATTTTTTTTCATACCAGATTCTATCAAAATATATCTTGATGCAGATGAAAAAACAAGAATAAGAAGAATAATGAAAGCAAGAAGAAAGGATGAAAAGAGCAAGAATGAGAAAGAAGCATTAGCTAAAATAAATCAAAGAGAGAAATCTGAAATAAAAAGGTGGCAAAAAGTCTATAAAGTTAATTATCAGGAAAAAAAGCATTATGACAAAGTCATAAACACATCTTCACTCGATATTCAGGATGTTGTAAATAAAATAATAGATTATATAAACAAAAAGTAAAAATATCGTAAGAAGATCAAGTAGTGTTAAATGGATTTATAATAAAGACAAAAATTCTCGCGGATATTTCTAAAACAGGGCTAGTGCAAGATATAAGTTGTTCTTCGGATAACATTTATTAATATGTTTGGTGTTTCTTGGCTTAAGGGGCCGTAGTGTAACTTGGCTATCATTCTACCTTCGGGGGGTAGAGATCGGGGTTCAAATCCTCGCGGCCTCAGTTGCGGAGGTGCCGGAGTGGTCAAACGGGCTACGTTCAGGGCGTAGTGGCTTAGTGCCTACAAGGGTTCAAACCCCTTCCTCCGCATAAACAGTTATCGGTTTACAGCTACAGTTGACAGGCAGAAAATAAATTGAAGAAGAAAAAATAATTGGGATAAATAAACGTAAAAGAAAATAGAGAAAAAGAGAAAATTATTTCTTTTTTTTCATGGCTATTGCAAGGCCTGCGCCTATTGCCGCACCTATTGCAGCTGCAATTAAAGCTGCTTTTTCTGGATTCTTATGCACATATGTCTTGACTTTTTTTTCAGCAAGATTATACTTTCCTTTGAGAATCTTGAGCTGTTGAGCTGCTTTTTTCTTGGCAGCGTTTAATTTTGCTTTTGGAATAACTTTATTTTTTGCTTTTGCCATTTTATCAACCTCATCTTTTTTCTTGTATCATGAAAATGAATTTCATAAACATTGAGAATACTAATATAAGCAAACCTATAATAACAAAACTCCATCCAAATCCTAATTTGGTGTATTGATTAATGAGAAAAACTCCTCCCAGGAAAATGAAAAATATGCCTGCAAACAACAACAAGAAAATGAATACTGACCGCAATATCTTTTTTTTGGTGTCCAATATCTCTTGCTTAAGGGTCTGCATTACATTATCGAAGATGCCTTTCATAGAATTAATGAGAAAACTTTTTGCGAATTCTTTCAAACTATAGGTTAGACCTTTTTCTTTTTCTTTTTTTGTCATAGTAGCTTTTTAGAAGGTTCAGTATTTAAATATTGCTAAAAAAAAAGAAAGAAAAAAATTAAGAATAACTTACCAGCTCCATAACAACATCATTGCCAAAAGTATATTTGACTGGAATAGGAACTTTTGGGCTTATATAATAATTTGCTTCACCTATGCTATACTTGTCAGTGCTGAATGTTCCTGCAGGAACTGTGACTGTTTCTTTTCCTGTTCTTCTTGGCATCTCTCCTTGAACTGAGGATTCAGAACCAAGGCCCTCTTCTGGGCATGAGCCTTCTTGCTCCATTTTTTGACCCATAAAATTAGATTCTGTTGTTATCTTCAAGCATTTCATAGTTGATTTATCTAGCCACATTTTTGTGGTGACTGTGCCGCCTTGTATTGAGGCAGTGGATGTCTGTAACCAAGCAGATTTTCCGTTTATTGTATCAGAAGTGATGCTGTATTTCATATTCATAATTTCTTTAGCACCGCCTGCATTTGCAGTTATTCTGTATTCATATGATTTCAATGAGCCGAATTTATACATATCTCCAAAACTCATCTTGTCTGGAGATTCTGCTGGTTTTGCATTATCTACTGGAGTTTTGTCTTCAAGATTTATATTAACTTTGTTTGATTCTGGCTGTTTGCTGCATGCAAATACTGAAACCATAACTGCGAGCAGCAAAATAAACACAAATATCTTGTTCATTTTCATATTCCTCCTATGCTTTATTTTTTTATTCTTCATCTTCTGAAGAACCTATCACAAATAAAATGATGATCATAAAAACACCGGCAATTATCAACCCAATTTGGAATTCAGATGTGGACATGAAATCCAGGAAATGCGGAGCATAATTCCATGCTTTTGAATAATAGAATATTCCCTAAAATCAAAAGCAAAGATACAAGCAATATCCAGCCTTGGGCAGCTCCTCTTGTGCCTGGACCCTTTGATGTCATGAGCACATAAATACCTATCAGTATAGTCAATGTCAATATTGTTGGTGACAAAGTGGGAAAAAAATTCTTTTGTGAAAAAATTAAAAATTAAGGCAAATAGTATGACAAAAGGATAAGTTTTATTTGACATGTCTTTTATATCCAAACCAAAGGCACCTATGAGTAAGAGGAATGTTATCACAGCCACAACTACAATTGAGACATAAGGAAGGAATGTGTTGATGAATATAACAGGGTCATTGCCTATTGGATAATAACCCATCACATGGGGAAAGACTACGCCTGCGCCCATTGCGATTCCAACTACTATGTTGATGGCCTTCTTTTCGCTAAGCACTTTTGTTGTCTGGAGAATAGCATAGATCAATGTGAAAACGAGAATAAATGGTAAAAGGACTTCGGCAATACCCATCTGCTCAAGTCGATATATGAAATCAGTTAGGTCCATGATATTCGGCTATTATCTTTTTATTATAAATATTTATCCATTATCAACCAAATTCTTTTAATAACAATATCAATAACTTTTTTAAATAAATAGGATTTCTGATATCAAATACTCTCGCGGGGGTGCCGGAGTGGTCAAACGGGTACGCTTGAGGGGCGTATAGCTTAGTGCTTACTAGGGTTCGAACCCCTACCCCCGCAGTAATCTGTTTACTGCAACAGGAGACAGAATTATTTTTTTTCGAGAAATTCTTTTTCTTTTCTTTTGATAAAATTAGGGGTTAATTTGTAAACCATTGAAAGAATCCAAAAATATAATGAAAATAGAAAAACAGTTACTGCTGATCCAAAAACAAATTTTCTGGAACTTTCCTCTGAGCTTAATGCCATTCCAAAAAGTATTATGCTAAAAGAGAATAATAAGAGATATATTAATCGCAATCTAAACAATCCTTGTCTGCTAAGCATATACTTCTATTAACTCTAGATTTTAAATTTATTTTGATGATTATTTTCTATAAAGAAAATATTATAAGGATGAAGAAAATGGGGAAAAGAAAGAAAAAAAAGAAAAAAATGGGGATTTGTATTTTTGCTTTTTTAGTTGTACGAAAAAAGCTCTTGGTTGTATAAAAGTAAAATAAGGTTTTTTTCTTTTAATTTAAATAAATGAGGGTAAATATATCACCACTATTTGTTGTTCTTAAGGAGTTAATAGTAAAAAAATAGTAATGTTATAAAATATTATAAAAAACAAAATTTATTAATATGTGAATACAAATAATTCACATAAATATGTGATAAAATGCCAAACATAACACTATCAGTCAGCGAAGAAGTGTATGAACTAATTAAGAAGCACCCTGAAATAAAATGGAGCGAGGTTGCAAGGCAGGCAATTTCTAATTATGCGAATATGATTGAACAAGTTAATAAAAAGAGGAAAAAATGAATTATTGCTATTTGTTCAAAGAATATGATATAAGAGGGATTTACAAAAAAGAGCTGACAGATGAATTTGCATTTGAATTAGGAGTAGCAGTAGGAAAATACATGGAAAAAAAGCATATTAACTCTATAATAATAGGAATGGATGTCAGGCATCATAGCTCTTTTCTGAAAAAAAATCTGATTTCAGGCATTATAAGTCAAGGAAAAAATGTAATTGATATTGGTTTGTGTTCAACACCAATGTTCTATTTCTGTGTCATGAAAAAGAAAATGCGACTCGGGATAATGATTACTGCTTCTCATAATCCTATGCAATATAATGGGTTCAAGTTTGTAGGTGAAAAAGCTAGAGCAATTGGATTCAAGGAAGGAATGAAGGAAATTATGAATATAATGATGAAAAAAAGCAGAACCAGAAAAATGAAAAAAGGGCGCGTGAAGAAGATATCTATGGAGAAAGATTATCGAAAATTCCTAGTGAGAAAAATACCAAGTAAAATTAAATTCTTGACAATAATTGATCCTAATTCTATGATGGGTTGTATAGAGGCCCAAATATTGAAGAGAAAATGCAATATTGTTGTGCTGAATGGGAAATTAGGAGGAAAAATCAGGCACGGATTAAATCCTCTTGAAAAAGAATGCCTTAAACAGGCACAAAAAGAAGTAAAAAAAAGGAAAGCCAGATTAGGGGTAGTATTTGACGGTGATGCTGACAGATTAGTGTGTATTGATGAGAAAGGAAATGCAATAGACACAGACCATATTGCATGTTTGCTGATACATAATTTAGTAAAAAAAGGAGATAAAGTTGTTTATTCAATAAACCAAAGCCAAATAGTTAAAGATATTATTAAGAAAAAGAAAGCAATAGGCATAGTGTGTAAAGTTGGAAGAACAAATAATTCAAAGAGATTAAGAGAGGTAGATGGCTCTTTTGGATGCGAGAAATCAGGCCATTATTTCTTCAGAGATTTCAATTATCTTGATTCTGCGGCCCTTGCTGCAATACATATCTTGAAGATACTCCAGAGAACAAATAAAAAAATGAGCGAATTGATAGCACAATACAAGAGGTATCATACAACCAGAGAAACCATAATAGAAGTTAATAGCGAAGAAGAAAAAAATAGGATAATGGAAAATATCAAAAAAACTTATAGTAGAACTAAATATAGAAGATTATCAAAACTTGACGGTCTGACATTTTATTATGATAATTTCTGGTTTAACATAAGAAAAAGCAATACTCTAAACCAGATAAAATATGTAATTGAAGCAAAAACAAAAGAAATTTTGAAAAAAGAAGAAAGAAAACTCAGAAAAAATATCATAAGATGGAAGAAAGAAAATACCTAGGACTTGCAGTTTTGGTTTTGATAGCCATAAACTCTTTGTTAGATGCAGGAATCTTTTTTTTGCCTGAATTAGGCGCATTATACTCAGGCCCGGCATCAGTAATTGGGTGGTTGATACTCATCACTGTTTTTGGCTATACTGCACTTTGCATTGCTGAACTCTCTTCTATGTTTCCTAAAGCAGGAGGATTTTATGAATACAGCAAACAGGCATATGGAAAAATACCTAGCTTTATGCAAGGATGGATTTCTTGGATGGTATGCAATACTAGTGTGGCAACTTTGATATATTGGTCTGTGTATATGTTTGTTTATCCTTTGGGTAATTTTGCTGTTTTCGCAGTTTGTCTTCTTGTAATATTTATACTTAATTTCATAGCATTTGTAGGCCTTAATAGTTCTGTGAAAGTTATGATAGCTTTTGCTGGAGTTAGTATTTTTGTTGTTGGATTCTTAGTAGTTGCATTAATATCAAAATTCAACATTGTCTATTATACGCCTTTTTTTCTTTATAATTCGTTTAGCAAAAACTTGAGCTATCTTTTTGTCTCTATCTTTTTTGCGTCTGAATTGTTTTTTGGAATTGAAGGAGTAACATATCTTTCTGAAGAAACTGACAAACCTACAAAAATCGTGCCTAAAGCAATAATAATATCAATGGCAATAACTTGTCTTTTGATACTAGGAATTGTTATTGGTTCATTCGGATATACTCATTGGGCTTATTACAATGAATTTGATACTGCGTATATACCTCTTATGGAATCTATTTTTGGCCCATCAGGAGGATTTATACTCATGGTGTTCATGGCACTTGTTATGCTCGGAACTGCTTTCACTATAACTGTTGAAACACCTTATTTGCTTATGGCCATGGCAAGAGATAAATTATTTCCGCCTCAATTCATGAGCATTCACAAAAAATATAATAGTTTGTATAAAGGAATAATCTTTCAAGGCATTGTAATTTTAATTTTCACTGCAATAGGCATCTCCCTTACAGGTTATGATACTTTCATTTCAATAGTCATTCCTCTCTGTATATTTCAGTATGCGCCTATAATATTTGCTGTGCCTCTATTGAGGTTTAAGAGAAAAGACATATTCAGAGAATTCAGAGTGCCTTTTGGAAAAGTTATTCCTTTTGTTGTACTGGGATTTTATGTTTGGCTAATAATATATTGGTTGAAAACAGTGCCTGACTCAACTGGACTTATGCTTCTTTGCTTGCTATTGGTATTATTGGGATTTCCGTTTTACTTCTTGATATCGTTATATTATAATCCAAAGATGATATCTGGGTTTCATGATATTATTGCTAATCTCGAGCTTCTTGCAGAGAAAATTACTGTTCCAAACAAGATTAGAGACCTTGCAATTAGTCTGCTTGGAAACATTCAAGGAAAAAATGTGCTTGAGTTTGGCGGAGGAGTAGGCACTTTAACTATGAAATTGGCTGAGAAAGTCGGAAAAGTAGGATTAATATTCACCACTTCATTTTCAAGCAATTCGCATAAGATAATATTAAAAAGTATTTTTCGACGAATATCATGCAAAAAGAGTGCATCCTGATGTGCCTTATATTGACGCGTGTATTTCAATGTCTATGGCATCTTACATACAAGATCCATTAAGAGTGCTGAGAGAAATAAATGCAAGAATGTCAATAGCAGGAAGGATTGTTGTTGTTGATTATAATAATTTTTTCAATATCATACCTAATGCTGCCTGGCTTAATGATGATCAACAAATAATGGATATGTTTGAAAAGGCAGGTTTCAGGGTTAATATAAAGAGAATAAAAGGAATGCTCTGGGATTTTGTTATAATACATGGCGAAAAGGTAAAAAATGTCTATAGCTTCTATTATGTCTCATCACATGTGAGGAAGAAAATATGAAGCCAAAATTCAAAGGAATATTGTTAATATTGTTTATAATATTTCTAATTGTAGTAGGCTGTCAAAAAAGGATTGAAGAAAATGTATTTAATTCGAGCGACAATATAAATACAAATTTTTCTGTAGATATCTCTGACATTAAATATATACTTGGCTATATAAATGCTGAAAGCTGTTATTATAATCAATGCAATCAAACTTATGATACGCCTTGGGGTAATTTAATAGGAGATTACATAAAGAGTGGCCAAGAAATTACATTTTTCACAGATAATTTCACTAGAGATAAGGATAAGTATGTGTTTGTCTTCAAAGCAAAAATGTTCGGAAATGGAAACCTTAACTGGTATATAAATGACAAATTCTTGCTCAGGACAGAGGTAATATCTAAAAGTAAAAAATGGAGATCTGATTATGAAAACATAGAGATAAATTATGATTATGTAGATAAGGACTCAGGAATATTTTACATCAAGCTTCCTCGAAGTATGATACCTGAAGGAGAAAAAAGGATAAAGATAAAGATACAACTAAATGATGCAAGATATTTCGCAATACTGCAAGATAAGATGACAGAATCTATTTACAGGGAGAATGAACCTATTATAGATGTCTATGGGTATGAGAGTGTGAATTATTGCGAGAAATATTGTAAAATAGTAGTAGATTCTTTTATGGGCAAGGTGCTTGCAGATTTTAGCTTTGAAAACCAAAGTCTTAGTATCAAAACTCCTAAAATTGAGACAAATAATTCAACATATGTAAGATATGAACTATTTGGAGGCTGGTATGGCAATCCTATTGTAGAAGTTTATAGTAATGAAAAGAAAATTATTACATTTATTCCTGGTAAAGAGAACTATACAAAAACAGAAAGGGGGTATAAAATAGATGTGATTCCAATGACTTTAGATGATGAGATGTCAGGAAAGATATATATTTATATGCCTGCTTTTGAAGTAAATAAAAAGGAAAATTCTATAAGTTTCAAAGTCATATCAAAAGGTTGGTTTTCGATATATACAATAACAAAAAAAGAAGCAAAATATCTTACAAGTGAAAAAAGAGAAAAATTTTCTGGAAATGTGCGGATACTTGAATGCAGTACAGAATTCTGCGACATAGAGTATCCTTTCAGGGATGTTTTAGTCAGGCAAAGCTGGATATATGACAACCAAAGCTTGACTTTTGAAACAGAAGATATAAGCGGAACAGATGCAGAAATTATAGACTTTTCTATATTAAACATACAATATGGCCACGGCACTCTTACATGGAAATTGAACTCACAACCAATATTTATTACCCAATTAGGTAAAAAAGATTCGACATATGTCAATGAACCTTTTCGATTGACCTATGAATTTTTTGAATACGACAAAGGAAATATCGGAAGATATACACTAACTGCGCCAAGAGAACTATTAAAGAGTAATAATAATATAACTGTTGAATTAAAAGGAAAAGGATGGTTCATGCTCAGGAATTAAGAAAAATTTTATATAAAACTTCAAAAAACAAGTAAAAGGGAGGGGATAAAGGGATTGAAATGCTTACTCAAAATATATATGAGCCACAGGAAGACACAATCATGCTTTTAGGGCATGTTAAGAAATTAGCACAGGGTAATGTGCTTGATATGGGTTGTGGCTCGGGCATATTGAGTTTCGAGGCTGCAAAAACTGCAAAAAAGGTTACAGGAGTTGATATTAACAAGAATGCAGTCATCCACTGCTATATAAAGAAAAAAGCCAATAAAATAAATAATGTAACTTTTTTTGAATCAAATCTTTTCGAGAATGTTCATGAAAAATATGATCTTATAATATTTAATCCACCTTATCTGCCTAATGACCCTCTTGCTCCTGACACTGCATTAGACGGAGGAAAAAGAGGATATGAAATAATCCTGAAATTCTTGTCATTAGTCAATAATTATTTGACTGACAATGGAAAAGTGCTGATTGTATTTTCCAGCTTGACAAACAAGAAGAAAATAGATGAAGAGCTGGAGAAGAATCTTTTTGAATACAAAGAACTTGAAAGAAAGAAAATACCTTTTGAAGAGCTTTATGTCTATGTTATTAAAAGAGGCCCCATACTAAACAAAATATTCAAAAAAGTATCCAATATAGAATACTATACAAAAGGAAAAAGAGGGTTATTGTATAAGGGAATCTTGTCAACAGGCAAAAATAAAGGAAAAGAAGTGCTGATAAAAATACAGAATCCTGAAACAAAAGCAGAAAATGTGATTGAGCACGAGGCAAGGTATCTTGATCTAGTGAATAAGAAAGGTATAGGCCCTAAATTGATAGAGGCATCAAAGAATTACCTGATAATGGAATTCATAAAAGGAGATTTCATAAATGATTATATTCTCAAGAACAAGAAAGATAAAAAGATAATCAAGAGTATTGTAAAGGATGTTTTTGAGCAGATGTATAAGTTGGACAAGTTAGGAATAACAAAGCAAGAGATGCACCATCCCTTTAAGCATATCATAATAAAAGAAGATTTAACTCCAGTGCTCGTTGATTTTGAGAGATGCTCAAAAGGAGAGAAGCCTAAGAATGTGACTCAATTCATGCAGTTTGTTATAGGATTAAATCTTGCAAGAAAAGACAAACTCATAAAATTAGCAGAGATTTACAAGAAAAATCCAACACAGCAGAATTTCCAGAAAATATTGGAGATTTTCTCTAATTAATTGATATATAATATTATATATAATATAAATTTTAATATAAATGTAGCTTATTAAAAAATAGAATTAAGGAAAAAATGAAGTTCAATGATAAAGTGTATGCATTATGCAAAAAAATACCAAGAGGTAAAGTTACAACATACAAAGAAATCGGCAGATGTCTTAATACAAAAGCATATCGTGCTATTGGAAATGCTCTAAGAAAAAACCCTTATGCTCCTAAAATTCCTTGTCATCGTGTTGTTAGGTCAGATGGTTCTGTAGGAGGATATGAAGGAAAGACAAATAGCAAGAAGAAAAAAGAAATGTTAAGAAAGGAAGGGATGCTAATAAGAAAAAATGAAATAATTGATTTTAAGAAAGTTTTATTTGAGTTTGATTAAACAAATTTTTTTAAGTAAAATATGCAATATGAGAGACCAAGGAAGTGTAAAAATCTTTATTTTTTCTTGAACTTGGCTACAAAGAAGCCGTCTGTGTTATTGTCTTGCGGGTATATCCTGAGGCATTTTTTGACCTCTGAATTGAATTTTTTATTTTCCCATTCCAATACTGCAGGAGATCTTTTGATGTTTAATTTTATATTCTGTAATTGCATATCACTATACTTGCTCAAAACATAATCAACAATACCTTCATTTTCTATTGGTTCAATTGTGCAAGTTGAATATACCACTGTTCCGCCTTTTTTCAGGTTTCTGTATGCTGCATTTATAAGTCCTTTTTGAATATTAGTCAAGCTTGTTATTAGTTTTATGTTCCAATCCTCAAGGCAGGAGAATGATTTTCTTATAGTGCCTAGGCCTGAGCAAGGAGCATCAACTAGTATTCTATCAAATTGCTGACCATCTAATCTGGAAGCATCCATTAATGTTTTAACAACATTAGTTGCGCCGCATCTCTGCAGGTTTATGCCTAATGCCTGCATTCTTTTTGTTGAAATTTCATTCGCTACTATTATTCCTTTATTTTTCATCATTGCTGCAATCTGTGTTGTTTTAGAGCCTGGAGCTGCACAGGCATCCAGCACTTTGTCTCCTGGTTGAGGGTCCAACACAACAGCAGGAAGCATTGAGGAAGCTTCTTGCACATAGATATATCCTAAAGTGTGTTCTAATAAATTACCAATATCTCTTCTTTGGTCCTTGTGTTCAATAAAAAAACCTTCTTTGCACCAAGGGACTTGCTCAAGTTTCCAATCCTTAAGGCGTTTCTTTAATTCAGTCACAGATATCTTCAAAGTATTTACTCTTATTGATTTCCGCTCATATAACAAAGATGCTTCCTTAAATTTATCAAAATCAGTGATACTAGAATACCTCTTCACCATCTCTGGTTTCCAGACTGCCTTATTGGCATTCTTGTTTTTTTCTTGCATATAATTTTAAATATACTGATGTTTTTAAAGATTATGCATTTTAAGATTATGTAATTAAAGATTAAGTAATCCTGAGAATCAATTATTATCTTTGTATTAAATACGTCTCTTTAATTAAATTTACTTCTAATTCAGTAAAAAGATAGCAGGAATTTCTGCAGTTAGGAATAACTTTTTTTCCTATTCCGAGTTTTTTGGCAAGCTTGTCTATTTTTCTGATTTCTATTTTCATTTCATCTTCTGAAATATTCTTGAAATTTAGCTCTTTTACTACCTCATCAGATCTCAAAAAAATCTCTTCCTTATCTTCTCCAAGATATTCTAGCATAGATTCAAGAGAAACAAAGTACTTTTTTTTATTATCAACAGTGCAAGTATAGCTTGCTAAACTTCTGTCTTTAATAAGCCTGTGAATTACATGAATATCTTTTATTCTCAATCTTTCTGCTGCTTCATTGATGAAAAGCATGTCTTTTCTTATTTTAGGATCTGGTTGGTATGATTTCATATAAGTATTTCTTTCAAATGCATAGAATTTTAATCCATATATTAATTCTGACATCACGACTTTTGAATCTTTCTCTGTTTTCTGTCTTTTCTCGTTTATACAATTGATTATTTTAGGAAAAGAAACACCGGTTATAGAATGTGCATATGAAAATCTTAAATGCTCTTTCAGTTTTTCAAATGCATTTTTTATGTTTTTTAGGCATTCAACTTCTTCTTTCTGAAAATAATATGTTGCGCTATTTTCAATCGGTTTAAGAAGTCCTTTTTTAATATATCTTCTAACACTTCTTTCATCTACTTCCAGAATCTTTGCTGCTTCTTTGGTTGATAATAACATGCAAAAGGTTGTTTTTGGTAGATTTAAAAATGTTGCTATACAAAATTCTAATAAATTCTAGTATAATTTTTTAATAAACTTTAATATAATTTTTTAATAAATTTTAATATAATTTTTTTACCATATAAGGACCTTCTAGCTTATACCCGTTCTTTCTATAATATTCTCTAACTCCAACACCTGAAATTACCACCATTTTTTTCTTGCTATTGTTTCTTGCTATTTTCTCTGCCTCTTTGAGAAGCATTTTTCCATATCCTTTGTGCTGGGCAGTTCCTTGTTGTCCTATTAATGCTGGCTGGCCATAGACATGAAGTTCTCTAATTAAAGCAGAATCTTTTGTTATTTCTTTTCTTTCTGGTTTTGATGGAAACCTTAATCTAATGAAGCCTATGACCTTATTGTTTTCTTCTAAAGAAATGAAGAATTCTTTGCCTTTGCTTGCGTTATATTTTATCAGTTTGAGTTTTGGTTTCTTTATGTCTTGCTCTAATTTTATTTCTCTGCACCTTATACATCTGCATTTGATATTCAATCTTTTCAATTCAGCATCAATATATTGCCTTAGATTTGTCCTCTTAACCCCGGCAATTATTTGTGTTGTTGGTATATCTCTCTGGACTCGCATTATTCTTATATATTCTTGAACAAACTGCTTGAATCTTGCAATAAGCTCTGCTGCTTTTTGTGTTGAAAGAGGTTTGAATTTCTTTTGCTTATATAATTCACCCAGTTTTGTGCCAGGCATCACCATGCAAGGGTATATCTTCAGCATGTCTGGCCTGTAATCCTCATCAATAAACAATTTTTTCATTCCTTCTAAATCCCTCTTGAATGATGTCTTGGGCAGGCCTGGCATGTAATGAAAATTAAGCTTGAATCCAAGAACCTAGAGAATGCGAATAGATTTTTTTGTTCTCTTTCTTGTATGGCCTCTTGAGATATATTTTAGCACATCATCATATACAGATTGAACTCCTAATTCTACTCTAGTTGCTCCCAGCCCGAGCATAAAGTTTCCGTGCTTTAACATTCCATAATCAGGTCTGGTTTCTATTGTGAGGCCTACGCATTTAATTTTTGATATTTTATCATTGAAATTTTGAGATTGCTTCAAGGTATTTTTATTATTGCTTTTAATTTTCAATATTTTTTCTTTCACGTTCTTTGCTCTTGTTTCAGAATAAATATCTCCTGGCAGCTCAAAGAATTCTTTGAATTTTTTGAAATCAAAATCTTTTTTTCTAAAGAATAATGTTGAGAAATCGTTCAATGCCTTGAATGCGTCATTAATAAAATTAATTTGATATGATTTACTAAAACTAGGAAAAGTGCCTCCCATAACTATTAGCTCTACTTTTTGAGGAAGATTGCCTAAAACTACATATTGCTCTAATCTATTAAAAACTTGTAAATAAGCGTCATAATTATTTCTTATTGCCCTCATTGTTGCTGGTTCTCTGCCTGTATATGATTGTGGAACTGTGCCAAAACTTGAGTCAATTCCGCCAGGACACATTATGCATTTTCCGTGCGGACAGGGAAATGGTTTTGTCATTATTGCTATTGGAATTACACCTGACATTGTTCTTGAAGGTTTTGATTGAAGGGCTTTTAGTTTTGGCAAAAGTTTATTATCAACATTCAGAAGTATCTCTATGTCTGTTGGTGTTCTTTTTAGATTATATTTCTTGACAAGCTTTAGCTTAAGCTTCATTATCTGCGGCTTTGTGAGTTTTTTTTCTATTATGTGCTTGGCAAGTTCAGAATAAAAATTCATTACCATGGCTATTATTGTTGGGGTTCTTTTTAAAAAGTTATTCCCAGAGAAAAGAGATAAAAATATAAAGAATATAAAAAGAATATAGCTAATGGATAAGCAAGAGCTATTGGCATTCTGGAAAAGAAACAAGATGTTTAGCAAGAAACTAATAAATGCTTTCTTGTCTGTGAAAAGAGAGGATTTTGTTCCTGAAGAGATTAGAGAATTAGCATATGAGGATATGCCTCTAGAAATAATGAAAGGCCAGACAATAAGCCAGCCAACAACTGTTATGCTAATGCTAAAGTGGCTAAATTGCAGAAAAAAAGATAAGGTGCTAGAAATTGGTGCTGGCTCAGGATATAATGCTGCTTTATTATCTAAACTTTGCAAGAAGGTTATCACAATAGAGTATAATCCGGACCTAGCAGAGTATGCCAGGAAAAATATAGAAAAAGCAGGAATAAAAAATGTTGAGGTGATTTGCGGAGATGGAAGTGTTGGATATAAAGAAGAAGCACCTTATGACAAAATAATAGTAACATGCGCTTGTCCTCAAATAGAGCCTGAATGGCTTTCTCAACTCAACGAAGAAGGAGTAATATTGGCGCCTGTTGGTTATTTTCAACAAGATATGATAAAAATAACAAAAAAAGAAGGAAAATATTACAAGAAAAATCTCGGTAAGTTTATGTTTGTGCCTATGAAAGGAAAGAAAGGATTCTGAAAAGTATTATGTCGAGTATTATGGTGAAAAAAAGAATAGAAAAAATATCGGATGGTTTTTAAAAATATGAAAAATCTTGTAACAAAGTCTTAAAGGTTTATTTTTATAATGAATTAGGTTGTCGTTATATATTCTAAAAAAGAGATATATTTAAAAAGGAAAACAATTAAATATATTGAATAACAAAGAAATACAAAAAATTGAAAAGGAGGTTATAAAATTGAGATCTGAGATATCTGATAAAGAGTATGAAGAGTTGAAGAAAAAAATAAAAGACGCTGAAACGTATAGGAGAGTTAAATTGAATTGGGATTATATCCAAGATAAGAACGTATCTGCACGACAAAGGCTTTATTACGAAGAACACGGAGGACTACAAACCCCAGAAATGTATTATTTAATAGCTCTTAAAGCAGAAAGAGAAAAAAACTACCCTCTTGCTTTGGAATGTTTGGAAAAAGCATTTAATAAAATTGAGAAGAGTGCAGATATCACCGGAAAGGATTATGAAGATACAGTAAAAGCATATAAGCGTATTATTAGAAAAGCATATGATTTCGCAGATAAGATGATAAAGCTAGATGAAAATTACTCGATAGACTTGGCAAAACGCTCTTTTGAATTATCTGAAAAAGCAAAAAAATCATTGGAAAATTATGAAAAAAAGGTTGAAAAAAATAAAAAAAACAAAGTAGCTTAAGATGTAATAAAATTTAAAAGAGAGTAAATGCTTTTTGTTTTTTTAATATGACAAAATAGTCACATTTTGAGCTTTTTTCTGCTATAAATATTTTTTAACATATAAAACTTCTACTTAAATGGTATGATTTTGGTGAGACAATGTGCTGTGATGGCAGAGGCAACAAGAGTTGTTCAGGAGACTGCAGTTTCAATTATAGGATAAGCTATAAGACAAATTTTCAACCACAATCAATGAAGATATACACAATGAAATACACGCCAATGCTTTCAGGCTTTTCAACATATGTAAAATCGAATTTTCAAATGCCTATTGAAAAAATATATATGAGAAATAAAGAGTATGTTATTGACCTGGATAGAGATAGAGCGAGTATTGAGAATTATAACAGCACCCAAATCAGAAACAATTATACAAGCTTAGAGATTGACTATTCAAAACAATCACAAGAAAAGAAAAAGATTATGGAGAAGAAAAGAGATGAAATCATAAAGATGATACTTAATGAAAAACAAAAACAACTTCAAAAAATAGCATTGCAGGTGAATTGAAGATGAACATAAGAGAAGAGGCAGAAATATTTGAAAAAAAAGCAGACGAATTGTCCAAAATCAATCCTAGCAAGGCAAGATACTATTACCTAGAAGCTGCAGAAAGATATATTGAAATATCTAAAATATCATATGGAAACGAGGCTGTATTCATTGAAAAAGCAGAGTCATGTTATGAAAAAGCAAAGAACCTTAATGAAACAGGAGAGGAACCAAAAATGATAGAATCAATGAAAATTCAAAAACCAAAAATAAATTTCAAGAACATAGCAGGGATGCAAAGCCTTAAAGAAGAAATCAGGATGAAAATCATAGAACCATTATTGCATCCTGAATTATATGAATACTTTGACCAGAAAACAGGAGGAGGTATATTGATGTATGGACCTCCTGGTTGCGGTAAATCATTTATTGCAGAAGCCACAGCAGGAGAAGCAGGTGTTACTTTTTTCCATGTCAAAGCATCTGACCTAAAGTCTAAATGGCTAGGAGAGTCAGAAAAAAACATCGCGTCATTATTTGAGGCAGCAAGACCAAACCAGCCCTGTATAATCTTCTTTGATGAATTTGAGGCATTAGGAGGAGAGAGAACAAGAACAGACGAGCACACAAGAAACTTGGTTTCACAATTATTGACAGAAATGGATGGAGTGGGAAACAAGGACAAGCAGATACTTTTATTGGCAGCGACAAATGAACCTTGGAGCATTGATGTTGCGTTGCGAAGAGAAGGTCGTTTTGGAACAAGCATTTTTATTCCTCAACCAGATTTAAACACAAGAAAAGAGATACTGAAACTTATGCTGGAGAAAAAACCATTAGACAAAAGCGTCAGTATTGAGAATTTAGCGTTGATAACAGAGCATTATTCTGGAGCTGACCTGAAAGCACTGGTGAACAAGGCAACAGAGAATGTATTAAGAGAATGCATAAAGACAAACAAGAAAAGAAATATAACAAATTCTGATTTCAAGGAAGCATTATTGAAGATAACACCAACCACTTACCTATGGTATAAACATGCCATTGATTCCATACGAAAAACAGGCACAGAACATTTCTTCAGGGATATAATCGAAGCAGGATATAGGACTGTGCCGGCATTAGTGGCGCAGGTTGTGTGAATTAAAATGAGAAGACTTCAAGAAGAATTTACTGAATTCCATTATGAGATAACCTATCATGCCAAGAGCCAATAATATTATCCAGTCAAATAAGCTTAGAGCAACAGTATCAAATATTACTTGCATCGGAGCCCAATAAACAATGACCAGTTGAATAAGAATAGAAGAACACACACCAAAGAGCAACCATTTATTAGAAAATGGATTCAATCTGCCAAAAGGAGTAAAGGTCCTGCTTGCAAAAACAGCAAACATCTCAAGCATAACAAGTGCAGTGAATGTCATAGTCCTTGCATAATCTAAATTTCCAGTTGAAATGAGTTTGTGCTTGAATATTACGAATGTCAATGCTCCCATTATTAATCCGAATAAGACTATCAAAAAAAACATACGCTTTTCTATAGGATTTGACTTCGGGTCTCGTGGAGGTTTGCTCATTATGTTCTTGTCTCCGGGTTCTGTTCCTAATGCAAGAGCTGGAAGCCCGTCTGTGACAAGATTCATTAAAAGCAATTGAAGAGGTAGCATTGGCAAGGGCAGACTGAAAAGAATAGAAATCAATACTATAATTATCTCTCCTGCGTTGCATGAGAGCAAGTATCTTGTTGATTTTATTATCTTGTCATAAATATTTCTTCCTTCTGATACTGCATTTACAATAGTCGCGAAATTATCATCAACTAAAATTGCATTAGAAACTTCTTTTGCAACTTCAGTTCCTGTGATGCCCATTGCTATTCCTATATCTGCTTGCTTCAAGGCAGGAGCATCATTTACTCCATCTCCTGTCATCGCCACAATATGATTCTTTTTCTGAAGAGCATTTACTATCCTTAGTTTTTGAATTGGTAATGCTCTTGCAAGTATTCTTATTCTATCAATATTTCTTTCCAATTCTGATTCGCTCATCTTGTCAAGGTCTGAACCTGATATCACAAGGTCGTTATCTTCATAAAGACCTATTTCCTTTGCAACAGCCATTGCAGTTATTGAATGATCACCAGTGATCATCATTACCTGTATGCCTGCATTCTTGCATTTCTTGACTGCTTCTTTTACTTCTTCTCTTGGAGGGTCTATCATTCCGACAAGACCTACAAAAACAAGATTTTTTTCTATCTCTGTAATTTTGTAATCTTTTTGGACTTTGACTTCTTTGTATGCCAATGCAAGAACACGTTGTGCGTCAGAGGCGTACTGTTGATTAATCAATTGGATTTGAGTAATATCTTTAGGAGTTATTTTTCTAATTTTGCCGTTTTCATACATCCTATTGCATCTTTCAAGCAATATATCCGGAGCACCTTTGACATAAGCTTCTCTTTTATTATGTTTGAGATTCTCAAAAACAACACTCATCATTTTTCTTTCAGAATCAAACGGCAGTTCCTTAACGAATTTAAAATGCGTCTCAAAATTGGATTGTAACTTTGCTTTTTGCCCGAGAACAATCAATGAGCCCTCTGTTGGGTCGCCAACAATTGAAAACTTGCCTTCTTCTTGTACTAATTTTGCGTTATTGCAGAGATATCCTATTCTAAAAAGGAGTTCTGCATTTTTTGGGTCGTATTTTTTTCCTTCAAGCGTGAATTCGCCCACAGGATCGTAGCCATTACCAGAAACATCTATTGTCTTACCCTCAAAAAATATTCTCTTTACTGTCATCTGATTTTTTGTTAAAGTGCCTGTTTTATCTGTGCAGATTATAGTCGCAGAGCCAAGACTTTCAGTAGAGTGCAATCTTTTTATTATCATTTTTTTCTTGGCCAATACTTTTGCTCCTAGAGCAAGGCTTATGGTCACTATTGCAGGAAGACTGTTGGGAATGGCTGCCACTGCCAAACTGAGAGCAAACACAAGCAACTCAGGAATCTCGGCAGTGATATTTTCTGCTTGTGATCTGAGAATTGTTAATATGAACACTAATCCTACTAGTATCATTACTGCATATCCTATCTGTTTGGCCATTTTCTTGAATTTCACCTGCAGAGGCACAGGTGTTTCTTCAGCAGATTGTATTGATTCAGCAATCTTTCCTATCTCTGTTTGCATTCCTATTGAAACTACAATGCATTTGGCTTTACCATGAGTTACTGGGCAGGACATAAATGCCATATTGTGCTGGTCTGGTACAGGAACTATCTTTGATATCTCTCTGCTTTCTTTTTTTGAAGGAATAGATTCTCCTGTAAGGGATGCTTCGTCTATTTCAAGGTCATAAGATTCTATTATTCGGCAATCTGCAGGCACAATATCTCCTGCTTCCAGAATAACTATATCGCCAGGTACAAGGTCTTTGGCAGCAATCCTAAATTCTTTTCCACCTCTTACCACTCTCGCAGTAGGTGCTGACATCTTCTGCAAAGCAGAGATGGCTTGATTTGCTTTGTAATCCTGTATGAAGCCAAGAGTAGCAGAAAGCAAGGCTATGCCTATCATAGCTCCTGCCTCTATATATTCTCCGAGGATCAAGCTAATGAGTGTGGCTGCCAATAGAAGATATGTCAAAAAATCTTTGAATTGCTTAAAGAAAAGAAATATCAAGGGTTGCTTTTTTTCTTTTTGAATTTCGTTCTTACCGAATTTTTGTTGTCTTTTGTTTACTTCTTCGAGAGATAAACCATTCTTATCAGAACCTAAAGTATGGAAAAGTTCATCTACCTGCATCTGATAAAACAATTTTCCATTCATATTGCTGTCTAAAAGAACCTTATCTTGCTTTCTTTTTTTGCTGATTTTCTGGCTGATACCTGTGCAAGAATATTCCCAATGTCAGGTCTCTGATGTTGTCTGTTTCAAGGTTGAGTTTGGGAAAATTTTTAATTGCCTCTTCTACCTTTTTTTCGTTTAATTCTCTTTTCATTTTTTCACCTACATAGCAGTTTTGAGATCCTCATGGTGATTTGCCATAATATGATTTTCAAGTTTGATTAGCATTCTGCGCTTTGTGTATCTATGCATTTTGTCTACTTGCTCAATGTTAAGGTAGTTGTTCATTGTCTTCATTTTATCACCATATCTAAGCATAAAAGGAGAGAGTTCTTTCGAACTCCCTCACCTAAAAAATTTGTTTTTCGCCAAAAATCGCTATTTTTTTACACCTCTTTTCCCGCGTTCTTCAAAAGAAATTACCCATCTATTTGTAGAAGGGTCAAAAGTGAATAAAACATCGTGTTTCTTTGATTTGTCTAAAGCAAAAAGAAGCGGCATTGGTATTGTTGTCTCGAAACTTGAACCTCTTTTGTAGAGTTTTCTGCGAAAAACAGTTGTCATTATACTTATTTTTAAACTTACTTATTTATAAATATTTCTATTATTTTTTATATTATTTTTTGTATTACTTTTTATATTATTTAAAATATATATATTAATACTTTAAAAAATACTTATTTTTTAAATTTAAATTGCAAAAATTGTAAATAAATAGATCATTTTACCGAAAAAGCCATAAAAATGATAAGAAGGTTTTTATCTATGTTTAACTGGATATAAAATAAGGTTTGGCTAAATAAAGGTAAGCAAATAAAAAAGAACAGGTTATTAAAATGGAAAAAAAATTAGAGCTATTAAAAGAAAAAAAGTATGAATCAAGAGAAAGAATTGCAGCTCCATTAGCGAAATGTGTTCGAGAGTTAGCTTCAGAACCAATTAAATATGAAACCCTTGATATCTTGCTTGTAGAAGATACTGAAGAGTATAAAGAAGCAGCTTTGAAAGTACTCGGAAAAGAAAAAAAGTACAAAATAGAAACTGCGAGTACTTATTCTGAAGCAAAAGAAAAAATAGAAAAAAGAGAGAAAGAAGGCAAGCCTTTTGATTTTGTGTTGATTGATTTCTTTTTCCCATATTCAACAAAAGAAGTTGATAAAGAGGGGGAAGATTATCTAAGAAAAGTATATATAGAATTCGGAACTCAGTATTTGACACTAGCAGATTTTATACTCTCATGGAGTGGAGGACCATTTCCTTTAGGATATAAGTTAGCAGAAGAACTTAAGGAAAAGGGAAAAAAATACATGATAGTAACAGCTGGAGACAGTCATTGTGAAGAAATGCGAAGAATTAGCTCGATTATAGAGGAGAAAGGACTAGAAAGTTATGTTGAAAGGGAGTCATATTATGAAGAAAAGGGAGTAAAGGCAAGCGAAGAATATTGGAGAAAAGTATATGAAAAAATGCAAAGATTAATCAGATAGTGCTTTAAACAGATTTCTAAACAGACAATTTTATAAATTCGTGTTCTATTTTCTTAAATAATATGAAGATAGCAATAATAGTATCAAAAAAAGATAAAGGAGGAATGAATATCAAACAAAGATTGATAGAAAGACATGGTTTCTTTGAGAGTGATCAGGTTTTTGAAAAAGAAAAGGTATTGATTAGTAAAGAGAATAAAGATGTGGGCTTATACGTTATTGAAAACGAAACAATATATAGTGAGAATTTAGATACGCGGATAAATGCAGAGCTTTTTATTTTCGCTACAAAACATAAATCAGCTGCGAAAATTCCTTCTTTGTGCGTTCATACACCAGGAAATTGGGGCAAAGCAGAATATGGTGGAAAAGATAGACAATTGTGTTTTGCTCCTGCATGGCTATTAAGAGAAGGTTATCTTAGATTAAAGAAATATGCTTTAGAAAAAAATCTTGGGTTTGATGTTGTTGTTGAGGTCACTCATCATGGCCCCTACTTAAAAAAACCCTGCATGTTTATTGAAATAGGTTCAACAGAGCAAGAGTGGATTAAAAAAGAACCAGCAGAAATTATTGCGGATGTGATAATGGAATTAGTAAAGATTGATTTTTCAAAACAAGATGAATGTTTTATTGGAATAGGAGGATTGCACACTTCAGATAATTTTTTGAAGGTGATTGAGAAAAGTAATTTGTCACCTTCGCATATATGCCCAAAGTATGCACTTGAAAATTTTGATGAAAATATGTTTAAACAGGCAATTGAGAAAACTTATGGTAAAGTAAAGTATATAATTCTTGATTGGAAAGGTATGGGTGCTGAGAAAGAAAGAATAAAGCAGTTTGTTGCTAAGTTAGGCCTTCAATTAAATATTGAAGTAAAAAGAACAGCTGATTTTTGATTGTGAGGGTATATTAACACCCACAATAATTTTTATAATAAATATTTCTTGATGTTTCTTGATTATGTTTTTTTTTGATTATATGTTTTTTAGGCAAAAAGTTAGCATTAAAAAAATAAATTACAATATTGCAAAGAAGAAAGTTGTAGCAATAAGGACAAAACACATTAAAAATTTAAAAAAATACCAAAAACATAAAAAAGTTTTATGTGAGGTGCTTATGAATCCTGATAAAACAGAAAAAATAGAAAGAATAGTGAGTTCATTCAAAGACAAAGAGATAAAAAATAAACTCAGGAAACTTCTTATAAAATATGAGCTTGAAGGAAATACAAAAAGAATAGCGCTTTGGGATAATATTTATCTTCTTTCTGAAGGAGACATAGAAAAATTCTTAGAACATCTTAGATATGAGGGTTCTGGTCGCATATTGGAAAAAGAGGATAGATTGCAGTGTGATGGTTGCGGCACAAAACACTTGGTAGATTTTCATAAACTAAGCTATTCAAAAAAAGGAAGGGAAGATTATAGTTTTATTTTGGGAGGAACCTGTCTTCCAAATCTAAAAGAAGATTTTGCGGTCTTAGGTATTGAAATAGCAGGAGAATTGAGTGAAGAGCAGAAAAAAGAGATAGAGAAGAAAAAAAAAGAGGTGCTTGAGGAATTTTCAGCAGAACAATTTGATGTCAAAGATTTGGAAGAATATAAAGAGAAATTGAGAGAGGAGATAAATACTCTCATTACAAAGAGAAAAATAGAAGAAGATAGGCTTAATAAACTTGAATCAAAGGGAAGTAAAGAAATAATACTAAAGAAAGAGATAGATAACAAAAAATCAATTTTGAGAATATTAGATCAGCAGATAGCAGCAAGGAATGTAGTGTTGCAGGAATTAGAAAGCGAAAATATTGATTTGCTGCTTAATGCCTGGAGTGTTGATAAATCGTTGCTGCAAGCAGAGAAGAGCGTATCAGGAGCAGTATTGACAAGTCTTGAAGATTTAATGTTAAGACATAAGCTTAATAGAGAACAAGAAGCTCTACTGACTGAATTCAAATATAGTTACAAAGAAATTGATAAAGGAGTTCTAATCACATTAAAGAATATCTGGGCCAGAAATACTTATGAGCCCAAGAAAGCGTTGCTAGGAAGTTTTGAAGATGATATAAGATTGCTTCACCATATTAATAACATTGTAGATGCAGGATTAGATAAGAAGAAATATTTGAAAAAACTTGAAGACAATACTAAGAAATTCTTAGATAATTTAGATATAGAAGATATGAAGAAAATGAACAAAGAATTTATTGAAACAAGAAAAAAAGAAATTGAAATTCTTAATAAGATAAAGATGATGAGCATTGAAAGAATCAAGGAATTGAATGAACTTGCGGGCCATGTTGATTATGATAATATATCTGATATAATAGACAAAACTCATATGATAACAAGGTTAGACTCATTAAAGGTTTATGGCGCGTTAAAAGAGAGAGCAAGAACCAGGGATATAATTAATGAGAATTTTTTAAATAAATTTGATGTTGATTTTGACAAGATAATAGAGAAATGGTTAAATGTATATAAGAAAGATAAAGAAATCAAAGGAAAACTTTACAAAAAAGGAGAAAAAGATGACGATTTTGAGAAGAATGATGCGATAATATTAGGAAAAAAAGACTATTCCTTGTTAAAGAGAATAAATACTGCTTTGAAGATGGCAAACAAAAAGAGTATAAAAGATATTGTTTCTGGATTTAGCATCATTGAATTTGAGAAAATATTGTACAACCTTTTAGCATTGGAAAGAAAAGAAAAAGCAAATGCAGTGAAGAACTCAGACCTAATTCCTAAGGAGATTTTTGTAGAAATAATAAATAAACATCTGCTTGCCGAAAACAAGGATATTTATGAAGAAAATATTGATACTATTATTGATAAAATACAAAATTCGCTAATTATGGACGACAATCTTCAAAAATTTTCAGATGACCTGAAAAAAGATCCTTACTTGCAGTTAGGGCTCATTGATAAGAAATATGCTGAGAGGTTTGTAACTCATTATAAAAAAGTAAAGAATTTCAAGCAAATAGATGAACAAATATTTAATACAATCAAAGAAGTGTCAAGATATGTTGTTAAGATACCTCAAATAAGAACTGACAAAAAATATTTTTCTGAGTCAATGATAGAGCGTTATAAAAAATTTGCGGAACAAGCTCTTGAAATCTCAAAGGAATTGAGTGAAGAGGAAAAAAAAGCAGGAGAGTTCTTCAATAAGAGTATATATGAAATAGACAATACAAAGAACAATGAATTCCACATAGCTTATTTCTATAAAAACATTAAAAGAATCATCAAAGATAAGTTTGAGATATATGATAAGAAAGAATTACTTGAATTTGCAAATAAAGTGAATGAAAATTATATTGACATAACAGAAATGGAAATAGGCAAGAAACTGAAGGCACTTGCAAATAACTATAATCTTGAATTATATCTGAAAATCAATAATGCGCCTGATGTTGAAAGTGTAGTGTCGCGCATTAAAACCTCAGAAGTTATAATCGTTAAAAAAGAACAGGTTGATAATCTTGAAAAAGTCATTAAGGAAGCAGAGGAGGTTTGTCTTGAAGAAGAGAAGATTAAGAAGATCAGGAAAGAGTATGAAAATAATAACTTGACACTTGGTTTTGGAAAATATGCAAATATTCCGATAAAAAAAGTAGATCTTAATTATCTCAAATGGGTAATTGAGAATGTCAAACATATCGAAGATAAAAAAATAAAAATTATAGATGAAGTGTTGAAAAATAATGGAATAGATTATAAAAGAAGATTCTAAAAATTTTAATCTTCCTTGTCATAGAACTCAATTTTATTTTCAAAGAGTATTCCTTTGTATAATGTTACAGGCCTCCAATCATCTAGAATAAGCTCTGCATCAAGCCATTTTGCCAATTCTTCTGGATTGCCTATTGTTGCTGATAAACCTAATATCTGGGCCTTCGGCAGGTTTTGCCTGATTATTGTTATGAGAATCTCTAAAGTGGGGCCTCTTTCTGTATCATTCAAAAGGTGAATCTCATCCACTACAAAACATCCTATCTCCTGAAACCAGGGAGTATGATGTCTTATAAGAGAGTCTAGTTTCTCTGATGTTGTAATGATAAGGTCATAATCACTTAGATAAGAATCAGTTGAATCAAAATCTCCTATTGAGAGGGCAATTTTAATATCAGGATATTTGCGCTTGAATTCCTTGAATTTCTCTTGTGCAAGCGCTTTTAACGGAACTATATAGACTGCTTTTCTTTTTTTGTTGAGTATGGTATTCAGGAATAATATTTCAGCCACAAGTGTTTTTCCAGAAGCTGTTGGAGTGCAAACAAGAATATTTTTTTCAAAAAGCTCTTTCTCTATTGCCTTATACTGAGCAGGCCTTAGTTTTTCTATTCCTTGCTGTTTGAGAATCTTGAATATATTCTCAGGAATCCTGTGATGAAGTTTTTCGAGCTCCATAAAAATAATGATTTTTTAAGGGTTTAAATAATTATTTATTGGAAACATTTAAAAAGAAAGTTCAATAGAACATAGATAATTAATCATAGGAGGAACACAAAATGGCAGATAAAAAAGTGAATTGGGTTTTGACATTGATCATGTCAATATTGTTTGGAAGTCTTGGAGTAGACAGATTCATAATGGGACAGGTAGGCTTGGGAATATTAAAGCTGATAACTTTAGGTGGCTGTGGAATCTGGTGGTTGATTGATGTGATATTAATTGCTACAAAACATAAATTCCAAGGAATAGAATGGGTTGAGAAATAAATTTTTTTTTCTTTTATCATGAAACTTAAGAAATTTAAAAAGATAAAAAAAGTTTTTCTTGACATAGTAAGTTTCAACACGCCTGAAGCTATTGTTTTTAATCTTACTTCAATCCTGGTGCTATTGAGAATATTTCCTAAAAGCCCATGGAATACTCCTTCTTTGTGTGTGTTCAAGAATTTCATATTTCCTTTAATCTTTAGAGGTCATTGTCCAACTGCGGGCATTTTTGCTGGCTGTAACTGCCCTGCTTGCGGAATGACAAGAGCAATGTCAAGATTGGTAAGAGGCGATATTGTTGGAGCTTATGCTTTCAACAAGGGTGTTTTTCTGGTTTTTATAGGAATGATAGTTGTTATTATTGTTAATATGCATAAAATCATAAAAAAATCATAAAAAATAAAAAATTATATAAAGGCAATAACAAAAGAAAAATAAAATGACAGACTGTATATTTTGCAAAATAGTTGCTGGCCAAGTACCTTGTAAAGAAATCTATTCAGACTCTGATGTGATGGCTTTTTTGGATGTGAATCCTGTCAGCCCTGGCCATACTTTGATTATACCGAAAAAACATTATGTAGAGTTGGATGATATACCTGAAGAATTATTAATGAAAATAGCAAAAATCGCTAAAAAATTAACATTACAATACAAAAAAAAACTCAACAATACCGGAACAAATATCTTAAATGCTTCTGGAAAAGATGCTCAGCAATCTGTTGGACATTTTCATTTGCATCTTGTACCGAGATATCATGAGGATGGTCTTGACCTTTGGTTCCATGGAAGAAATAAGGGCGTTGATCTGGAAAAGATATATAAAAAATTAAAATGAAGCTTGTAATAAACACAGACGGAGCATGCCCTGGCAATCCAGGACCTATGACAATAGGAGTAGTAATAAAAGAAAATGGAAAGGTCATCAAGACAATTTCTAAGCCAATGGGCCAGGGCACAAATAACAGGGCAGAGTATCTAGCAGTAATAACTGCGCTTGAGGCAGCAATAAAATTAGATGGTGATGACATAATAATAAAATCAGATTCAAATCTTCTCATCAATCAACTCAATCTTGAATGGAAAGTCAAAGACAAGAAAATAAAAGCGCTATTTGACAAGGTCAAAAATTTGGAAAAGAAATTCAAATCAGTAACATATCAGAAAATACCGAGGGAGGAAAATGAGCAAGCAGACAAACTGGCAAACCAAGCTCTATGATTTCTTGAGCGTTAAGAAGAACAAATTGATTGTTTTGCTAATATTCACTGCAAGTTACCTAATTCTATTTACAATACTAGCTGTATTGAAAAAGAACTATGAGTTTGTTTTTTATAGCATTTTTCTTTTCGCGATACTTCTTTTTGTAAGGTTCTATTACAAAGACCTTAGATTAACAGTGCCTATTCTTGTCTTGTTGTCTTTTTTCGGAGCATTGCATACAATGGGAGTCAATATATACATTGGCAATACAAGGCTGTATGAAATCTATATTTACCCTAGATTATTCAGATATGACAATTTAGTTCATATAGTGGGTTCATTCACTGCTGCGATGATATCATTTAATTTCTTGAGGCCTTATATTGAAAGCGTAAAAATCAAGAGCAAGACAGTGACTCTTATAATAATTGTGCTAATAGCATTAGGCTTTGGAGCTGTGAATGAAATACTTGAGCTTGGAGCAGTTGTGTTTGTAGATGCACAGAACCAAGTGGGAGATTATATGAATAATGCTCTGGACCTTTGCTTTAATTTATTGGGTTCAACATTAGCAGCATTTTACATTAGAAGTTATATGATGGAGAAAAAAGAGGAAAGGAATAAATGAAAAAACAAGACAGATATCCTTTTATTTGTCTCGTCATATTCATTGCTGTTTTCATTATATGCGCCATCAAACCAGTATATCCCAGAGACCATCTCCTTGAAAGTTTGCTGAGTATAATATTTGTTCCTATGCTAGTTTTTACATATAGGAGATTTAGGTTCTCAAATACTTCATATACGCTTATGCTTGTCTTCATGATAATGCATACAATTGGATCGCATTACACTTATTCCAATGTTGTCTTTATGGACCCAATAACTAATTTCTTCAATTTTTCTAGAAACCACTATGACAGGATTGTTCATTTCATGTTCGGAGCTTTAATGTACTATCCTTTTTTTGAATTGTTCAAGAATAATTTTGCAAAAAAAGACAAATTCGTGAAATATCTTTTTCCTTTTTTCTTTATAGTTGCTTTAGGAGCAATATACGAAATAATAGAATGGCTTGTCACAATAATAGTTGAACCTGAACTAGGACTTGCATATCTGGGTGTTCAAGGCGATATCTGGGATGCACAGAAAGACATGGCATTAAAATTCATTGGCGCCTTGATTACCATGACAATAATTATATTAAAAAATATATTAAAAAATAAGAATTAATTACTTGAAACCCTTGAAGCCTTTCATATTTTTCATCTGCTGGATCATCTTTTGTATTTGTTTTGGAGAATCTGCGCCCTTGCCTTTGAACATCTTTATCATCTTTTTTGACTGACGGAATTGTTTGAGCAACTCACGCACCTCGGAAACATTAACACCCGCGCCTTTGGCTATTCTTTCAACTCTCTCTCCAGAGATAATATCAGGATCCTCTAACTCTTTTCTGGTGCAGGACTGCAATATGAATTTCCATTTCTTTAATTTTCCTTCCTGAACTTCTAGCATATCTTTGGGCAACTGTAACTGGCTCATTCCAGGAATGAGTTCCATGATTTTTGTCAATGGCCCCATTTTTTTCATTGCTTCCATCTGCTGATAAAGGTCTATGAGCGTGAATTCTCCTTTCAATAATTTCTTTTGAAGATCCTGAGCATCTTCTTCGGTTATTGCTTCCTGCGCTTTCTCCAGCAGTGCTTGGATATCTCCCCATCCTAAAAGCCTGCCAACAAATCTTTTTGGCTCGAATTCCTCAAGAGCGTCTATTTTTTCGCCTACTCCAATGAACTTTACTGGCGCTTTTGTTACTGCGCAAGCCGAGAGAGCACCTCCTCCTTTTGCTGTGCCGTCAAGTTTTGTTATAATTACTCCGGTAATGTGGCATGTAGATGAAAAAGCTTCTGCTTGTTTTTGTGCTGCCTGACCAATATCAGCAGCCATTACAAGAAGAGTTTCGTTTGGCTGAATAAATTTGTTAATCCTGTCTAATTCAGATATTAATTCATCAGATAATGCATCTCGTCCTGCAGTATCAATTATGACTATGTCGAATTTCAATAATTTATCCTGGAACTCTTTGTATATCTTGACAGGATCTTTTTCTTTCTCTTTCCCGAAGAATTGCACATCTATGGACTCAGCAAGTGTCTTGAGCTGATGATAAGCTGCTGGTCTCCATGTGTCAGTCTGCACAAGAGCTACTTTGTAGCCTCTTTTTTTATAGTAATTTGCAAGTTTTCCTGCCTGTGTTGTTTTGCCGTTTCCGAAAAGACCAACAAGCATTATCTTGAAAGGTTTCTTATCTATATGTATCTTTGCTCCTTCACCGCCTAAGAAATTAGAGAGCTCTTCATAAACTACTTTAATCAAATATTCTTTTTTAGTCAATCCAGGAGGTGTTTCTTCTTTTAGGATTCTTTCCTTTATTTTTTTGGTAAGCTCAAAAACCAGCTTGACATTAACATCTGACTCAAGCAATGCTCTTTGCATGTCTTTGACAAGCTCATTAACAAGTTTTTCATCTACAAAAATTGCCTTGGCAATTTTTTGCAAAGTGTTTTTCAATGAAGAACCTAATTTTTCAAGCACCATATTGAAAATTAGAATTAAGGAGTTTATATAAAAGTTTTTATAATTATTTTCCATATTGTGAAAATCAATTATATCTATTTTTTAATAGTAATAAATCTTTTTATAGGTTGCAGACCATTAAAAAGTCATTATGGTAGATGGAACCAAAGCATATACTGAAGCTGTCCAACCTTTAACAATCAGTGCAGATATAGAGAGATTAAATTCTAGAATTGATGCATTGCGTGAACAGTTGAAAATCTATGATGAGAGGTTCTCAAGAGTCAATGAAGAAATAGGCGAATTAAGAAGCATGCTCATCACTAAAGAGCAAGAAATTAAAGAAATAGAGTCCAAGACCATCAAAGCATATGATACAGTTATGTCAATAAGTCCTGAAAATTTCTTGAAAAAACTTGCGGAAATAGAGCATAAGCTTGAAGGGCTTTTCCAGAAGAATGAATCATCAGATTATGTGCAGAATCAGGTGCTGAAAGAGTTCAAGGAGATAAAAGCCAGCATGATGACATTCAGAGGAGTCAAGGAGATAATAGAACTGAACGAGGATGTTAAGCTTGAACTTGAGAACATAAAGAAGATAGAAGCCAACATTGAGAAACATTCAGATAAAGTTGAAGGTATATTTATCAAGCTTAGCAAAAATTTCCAGGAATTCTACAAAGTTAAGGAACTTTCAGATAATATAATCATAGCTTTCAAGGAGATAGTAAAGAATCTTGAAAAAGTCGGAGAAGGAATAAAGCTTGTCCAGAATCATGAAAAAAGTGAAGAAATAAAAGAAATAGTTGATGAAGAAATAGACAAATCTGTCAGCACAATAAATACGCTTGAGAATTACAAAACACAAATGAATGATTTGTTAAAGAAAATTGATGACATTAAACTTAAAAAAGAGATAATTCAAGAAGAAAAAGAAAAGGAAGAAATAGGAGAAGAAATCGAAAAGATGGAGATAAATGAAAGCAAAATAGAAAAAGAAGAGAAAAGTGTTGAAGCGGACATCGCAAAAATAAAAAAATTAATCTCAAAAAGTATGGAAGATCTAAAAAATAAGAAGAAAATAGAGGCCCAGAAAAAATATCTTGAGATAAATGAGCTCTATAATTCATTAAAACCAGAAATGAAAAAGAAGATTTACCCAAAAATAAAAGAATTATATTATCAGCTCAGAGCAAAAAAGAAGAATTCTTCATCCTATCGCTCTTCTGACGTCTACGACATCTATTGAAGACACTCCTTCCAGATTATTTATGTCTTTCTCGACACTCTCTGTTGAACCTAGATTTTCGTCCATTACGCAAATAAAGTGCAATGCTTTCAATCCAAATGCAACAGGCTCAACTTCTACTTTTCCAACTTCTGCTCCAAAATCATTCAGTTTGGAGCTTATCTTTTTTTTCAATAATTCTAGATCAACTTCTGTTGATTCTGGCATTACTTTGAAAGTGATAACTACTGTGGCCATTTTAGTTCGGACCTTCAAAGCCGCAGTTTTGGCAGACATACTTCGCGCTTATTGCTCTGCAATTACCACACCTTATTATTACAAACTGAGAGCATTTAGGACACAAAAATTTAGTCACACTAGTCAAATTTGTTGTTTTCCTATTACAAGATATGCAAAGTTCTTCAGGCATAAGAATTCGGAATTTAATGACCATTTATAAATGTTGCTCCTAAAGATAGAATTATATGCCACTAGTACAATGAATATTTTTATCAAAAAGCAGAATTGTCTCTCAATATTATTACTTATTCTTGCTTAATAGTAACAAATATTTTTAAATGAAATGAGTAAAATCTGTTTATTAAGGGGGTATGCCTAAAAAAGGGGTGAATTTATTGGTTAAGGCTCGAAGCAGCGCTAAACAAGATATTCTTATGGAAAAATTTGAGCGGGAAAAAGATATAGTGAAAAAAAAAGAGAAAATACTGAAAGAGCTTGCTGAGGAAATAAAGAAAAGAGCTAATTCTTTGAATGATTTTGAAACGCATCTCAAACAAAAAGAGCAAAACCTCGATTTCAAGGCCCAAGAGATAAAGCAAAAGCAGGATGCTCTTGAAAAAAGAGAACGTGAGCTACGCGAAGCAGAGAAAGAAGCTCAGAAGAAAATTGAAATCAATGAGAAAAACATCAGAAAAGAAATATCTAAAAGAACAAGCGAATTAGATAAAAGAGAAAAGGAAGCAAAGAGGCTGCTTTCAGAAGTGGAAGAATTGAAAGATAGGAGAAACAAGCTTTCTAATGACATCTCACAGCTTGACCTGATGATAAAAGAGAAAAA
>JBBIVF010000003.1:0-3839 GCA_037439845.1 Candidatus Woesearchaeota archaeon | reverse complement strand
GAGGATGACATATCCGAAACATCTGCCAAAATAGAAAAAGCCAAAGAGCTTCTTGTCAAAAAAGAGATGAAACTGAATGAAAGGGAAAGAGACATCAATCTTAGAGATGAGGCTATAGACCAGAGAGAAAGAGAATTTGAAGAAAAAATAAAGATTATGGAAAAAGAGCATTTTGAGAAGATGATGAAATTGGATGAGGAGATGCTTGAAAAGAAAAAATCTTTTGATGAAACTGTTTCAGGTCTTGACGCCAAGCAGAAACAACTAATAGAAATTAGAGATGAGATTTCAAGGCTGCAGAAAGAGAAATATGATATCGAAGCGAACATAAGGGACAGCCAAGATAAATTGGATGAATTAAATGAACTCAAGAAACTTAAAGAAGAAGAGATGAAAGAGCATGAAAAGATAATGCAGGAGAAAGAGAGAATAGAAGTTGAATCAAAGAATCTTGAACATGATAAGGAACTGCTGCAAAAGAAAGAAGATGAGATAGTCAAGGCTTATTCTAAAATGGAACAGGACAAGGCATTTATAGAATCAGAGAAAAAATATATTGAAGAGCAATCCCAAAAAATTGAGTTGCAACAAAAAGAGGTGTTAAAAGCGCAAAAAGTCTTGCAGGAAAAGATAAAGAAAGTAGAAGCATCAAGAGAATATCTGGCGAACCTAGACAAGCTCAAAAAAGATATTGCAGCAGCAAAAAAAGAGTATGAAAAGGAAAAAAAGCTTCTCCAGAAACTAAAAGCGCAAAGGGAGATTGAAGAAAGGACTATAAAGGAGATTGTGATGAAAAGACAAAAAGAGGACCTTGAAGCTCCTGGAGAATTACCAAGCATAATCCCTGAACCTAATGCCCCTGTTGATTATGAAGAGCCTGTCAAAGCAACTGAGATGAAAGAAGATATTGAGAAATATTCTGCTGCCACACAAAATGCAGCTCCATCTGCAAAAGAAACACAAGAAACAGAAATGCTTGAGGAGCCAAAAATACAAGAGCTTGAATTGCCTGAACTTCCTGAAGATGTGCCAAAATTCGAATTAGGTAAAGAGACAGCGCACGAAGAAGAAATTGAAATAGAGCCTCCGGTGACTGCAGATTATATTGAGCCTCCAACTGCATCTTCTCCTGAAAAATGGCATAAGGGAGAGAAGAAAGGAATACTAGGATTCCTGAAGAAAAAAGAACCTAAGAAAGATCTTAATAATGAAATGCTTGAGTTTATGGATAAGGCAAAGAAAAGAATAAGACAAGAGTTCCCTGATATGGGAGAAGACCAAGTTATACAAAAAGCCAATGAGCTTTGGGAAAAATACAAAAAACAAACTTTGGGTATGTGAGGAGAAAATGGACGAACAAATTTATCCTGAGACAATAGAATTCCTGAATAAAGAATATGAGAAACTGATAAATGCAATAGCCAAGCTCAGGACCGAGGAAAGAGAGCTTAAGGAATCTATAAAGCTCAAGAAACAGGAATTAGATGAAATTATCCGGCAAAACAAGACAGAAGCAGGCTTGAGATTAAAACAAATCAAGGAGCTTGAAAAAGAGAAAGAAATAGTGGATTCAAGAATAGCTGATATTAAAGCAGATATGGAGCTATTAAAGAAAGAAGAGAAATCAATAATAAAAGCTGTTGAAAAGCTTGAGATAGAGAAAAGAAAACTTGATTTAAAGTTAAAAGAGAGAACAAAGGCAATTGATGCCAAAGAGAAAGTCATCCAATCTCAGCTGGACAAAATAGAGAAAATCCAGGAGGTCAAGGAGAATCTCATAAAGTTACAGAAAGAAATGGAAGAGCTGGAGCATGATAAATTTAATCTGCAACAGGAAGTTGAGGCATTGTCTGCTCAAAAAGGCATGTTCTTCAAGATAAAAGACCTTCAAAATGAGATCACTGCTCTTCAGAAAGAGAAAGAGGGACTTATGAATGATGTGACAGACCTGGAAGCAAAAAAGAACATGATGATGAAAACAGTAGAGGGTTATGCATCTAAAATAACCGAATTTGAAGATATATTAAGCAAGAAGAGCAAATATAAAGAAAAAGAAAAGATGCTGTTGGAAAAAGAACGAAAACTAGAAGAAGCAAGAAAAGAGCTTGAGGAGGAGAAAAAGATTATTTCTGAAGCAAGATTCTCGAAATATGTTGATCTTGTTGAGAAAGAAGGAGAATCATTATCAAGTACCTTGGTTTCTGAAAAAAGAAGTAATGTTTATGATATTTATAAAGTAATGGAAGACATAAAATCTGCAGTGAAAAAAGGAGAGATAGACAAGGCAAAAAAACTCTATATTGAATTGAGCAAGATGTATGAGAGCACATATTTAGAACCTGATGAAAAAAGAAGAATATATTATATGACCTTAGATTTGAAGAATGATATTGACCTTGCTGAATTAGATTAATTTCTTACGAAAAATTTTTATGTATTTGCATAATTCTTGTTAAATGAAACATTTATATGACTGGATAAGAAAATTGGGATTGAGCAAGACACAAATGGCTGTTGTTCTTGCTTCTTTTTACATATTTTTCTCACTCGCGGCAAATATTGCCGCATCTAAGGTGACTTATTTCGGAGCATTGGTGATGGATGCAGGAATTATCTATGCTTTCACATTCACCTGGCGAGACCTAATACACAAGCAACTGGGTAAAAGAACCGCAATAATAACCATACTTGTCTCTGCAATAATAAACCTTTTAGCTGCCTTGTATTTCCAATTTGTGCTTCTTCTTCCTGCTGAATCAGAATGGGCCTCTGCAGGAGGCCAGTCTGCCTGGGAATTTATTTTTGGCTTGCAACTCAGAATAGTCATTGGCTCAATCATAACTATGGTAATAGCCGAACTAATAGACACATTGGTTTATCATTATTGGACAAAAGGAATAGGTAAAAAATTACCGCAGTTCTTGAGGGTATTTGTCTCTAACGGAGTTTCTGTGCCTGTTGATAGCATTCTTTTTCCAATAATAGCATTTATAGGTGTGTTGGGATGGGATATTATATTCCAGATGTTCTTGACAAATATTGCAATAAAATATATTATAACATTAGTATCTTTTTGGATGATATATCTTGTTCCTGAGAAGCCATTATATGTGCATAATGATTGAAAAAATGAGATTTGAAATATTAGCTAAAGATAGCAACTCTAAAGCAAGAGCAGGTATTGTCTATGTAAAGCATGGCAGTTTTAACACTCCTTGTTTTATGCCTGTTGCTACAAAAGCCACTGTTAAGGCAATGAGTAGTGAAGAGCTTGAAGAAATAGGATGTGAAGTGTTGATGTGCAATACTTATCATCTTTACCTTAAGCCTGGAGAAGAGCTGATAAAAAAATGCGGAGGTTTGCAAAAATTCATGAACTGGAAACATCCTATGATAACAGACAGCGCAGGTTTTCAGGTATTTAGCTTAGGCTTTGGCAATGAGCATTTTTCAAAGAAAATAGGAACATATTTCATAGATGAGAGTGAAAAAATAAAAGAATTTGACCCTTCAAAAAATATTGTTAAGGTAAGTGATGAGGGAGTGAAATTCAAATCTATATATGATGACAAGCCATGTTTTTTCACGCCGGAGAAATCTATTCAGATGCAGAAAGCCCTGGGCGCGGATATTATAATTGCTTTTGATGAATGCACCTCTCCTTATTGTGATTATGAATATGTCAAGAAAAGTGTTTTGAGAACTCATTCTTGGGCTGTGCGAAGTCTTGAAGAACATAAAAAAAATGTTAATGAGCAGGCGATTTTCGGAGTAATACAAGGCAGTAATTTTGAGGATTTGAGAAAGGAGAGTGCCAAGTTCATTTCATCTTTGAATTT
>JBBIVF010000002.1:21480-57697 GCA_037439845.1 Candidatus Woesearchaeota archaeon | reverse complement strand
TCAAATATCTTTAAAAATGCTTAAAACTTTTAAGCAATATATATTCAAATTCACCAGAAAAAACTAAGATATTTAAATAAGAAAAATGGCCTATTTTTTTAGATGCCAAAAAAGATTGCGATTGACACTCCATTGAGCGAACTCATACTTAGAAAATATGAGAAGCCTCATAATATTGAAGGCCGTGAGCTTGTCAGGAAATTATGCCTTTCTTTGGGATTATTGCAGCCAGGAGATTCAAGAGATGTGATAGTTGATGTGTTACATGTGCTTCTGAAAGCAAAAAAAGAGCAGAAAAAACTAAAGAGCGAAGAGATAAGGTCTTTGGTAATAGAAGAAAGAAAAAACAACAACCTTCCTCAAAATGGAATTGCCGCTTCAAACATCAGAAGACAACTTAAAAGATTAAGAAATATATTCTTAATTGAAAAAACAAAGAATTATTACAGAATAACAGAGAATGAGAGCCTCAATGTTATTTTCAAAGAAAAAATATCAAAATTCATACTTGATGAAATACTCGTGCGGATAGAGGAATATTTCAAGAAAATAGAGGAGAAGTTTTAAAATGGATTATTATGATGAAATAAGCAAATCATATCCTGAATTGCACAAGGAAGAACAAATAAGAAAGATGAAGAAAGTGCTGAAAGAGATAAAGATTGCTGAAGACTCTCTTGTGTTGGATGTGGGAGCAGGAGCCTGTTGGCTGAATGAGTTCATACCTGATGCATATAGCTTAGACCCAAGTATTGAATTACTAAAACTAGGAAAAAACAAAAAAGCAGTTGCGGCTTATGCTGAGTATATGCCTTTCCAAAACAAGATTTTTGACCTTGTGTTTTGCCTGACTGCTCTGCATAATTTTTTTGATATTGAAAAAGCAATATCCGAGATGAAAAGAGTGGGTAAAGAAGCTTTTGTGATATCATTGCTAAAAAAATCTCCGAGATATTCAATAATGAAAGAAGTTATAGATAAAAACCTAAAGATAGAGAGAGTTTTAGATGACGAAACAGATACCATATTGATATGCAGCAATATATTTGCATAATATCAGGCTCAATAAAATCAAAATAGAGGTGTTAAGATGAAAGAATCAATTGAATTCTTCAAGACATTAGTTAAATCATTTTTTCCCGGACAATACAAAAAATTTTTGAAACACGACTCTTATTATATAAGCCAATATTATCTTAGCCTCATCTTCATAGGCATTATTCTCTTGATTATTTTCGCAATACCTCTTTTTGCATATTTTCCTACATATGTGTCAAATAAATTAAGCGATTTTGATTCTTTCAAGCTCAATCCAGATATCAAGCTAAATGAACAAATAGGAATCCCTAGCAGAAATCCATTCGTGCTTTTCACGCCTGATAATAACCAGACAATTAAGGATGAGTTTTTGCTTGTCAGTCCAAGCAATATACAATTAAAAGTAATGTTCAAAGAAAATATATTCAAATTATCAGATTTTACTGATTTTAAGACAAATGCCAAATTCTGGGGAATGTTTGCAGGATTTATGCTAGTTATGATACTTCCAATGGTAATGCTTATGCTTTATGTGTTCTTTGTTGTGAAATTCTTGCTCATAATCTTTATTTTTAGCTTGATAGTGTTCTTGTTGGCGAAGGCATTGAAGTTTCAGATGCTGTTCAGGAATATATTTGTTATGGGCATCTATGCTTCGACTGTGCTGGTTATACCTAATATGATTTTAAATGCGCTGAGAATTAATTTCTATAACATTGAATATGCAGCATATCTAATATTTTTCCTTGTGGGAATGTTCATTGCCAAAGGGTCAGGAACAAAGAAGAAGAACAAGCACCATGGCTCTGATGATGATTATATAATACTAAAAGAATAAAGATGCAATTGCCCAAATTATCCAATAAAGCCATTGTGAGCTCAAGAGCAGAGGCAGAAATCTTCGGAAAAACCATTGTCAAAGACAATATTACTGCCACAAGCAAACACTGCGTTGTATCTGAGAAACCCTTGATATATCTCATCTCTTTGGAAAGGCACAAATACTCAAATTCTCTGATTCAGAAATCTGGATGTTTCTGCGTCAATCTTATGAGAGAGTCATTTCAGAGCAAAATTGATATTTGTGATGAGAAAAGAGGAGAGCATCTAGATAAATTCAAAGTTTGCAATTTTCTGAAACAAGAATGCTTAAAGATAGAATGTTGTTCATTGAAGGAATCTGACCTAAGGTATGAATGTGAAGTAATAAAATCAGAGGAAGTGGGAGATTCTATATTATATTTAGGCAAAGTGGTCAGCAAACAGCCTTAGAATATAATTTTAACTACTGTCTGATTTTAAAATAAATAGATTTAAATATATATTCTTATTTGGAAAGAGAAATAGAAAAAGAATAAGCATATTAATAAAAAGAATAATAAATAAAAAGTAATAAGATAAAATAATAAACGTATATTGATAAAAAATATAATTAATAAAAATTTAATAAAAAATGATTAATAAAAATAAAAAAATAATAATAATTTAATATAAAAAAATAATAATTAATAATAAAAAAAGGGTGATAATCATCGACAATATTGAAAAAATCAGGAGAATAAACGATCTTTCAAGAGAACTCATTAAACACGGCATTGCAACAAACAGCGAAGATGCAACAAAACAAGCCATAGACATAGTCAATAAAGAGGACTCTATCAAAGATATCTCTTATCCGAAGATGGAACTGAATCCAGAAGGAATGGATTATCAAATAAGACAGAGAATAGAGGAAGTCACTGCTCGTGCCCTGAAAACAAATAATGAACAAATACTGAAAGAATTAAATGAGATAAAACAGCATCTTTCAACCATTGGTTCTGAAATATCAATTCTTAAAGAGCAATTTCAACAAGCACAAAACATAACTATTCAAAAACCTGAACAAAAACCAGCACAACGCAGAGAATATGAAAATCCGCTAGAAGCAGTTCAGCAGCAATTCCAGCAACCTGCTCAACAGCAGATACAACAACCAGCACAACAACAGCAACCTCAGCAACAAGCACCTAAGCAATCAACAAGAGGAGAGGGCGCTGAGCCTACTGTTAGAACAGGCAATTATAAGCCAGGAGACAAAGAGGTCCAGATAGACAAATTCTTCTATTTTGGAAGGAGATAAGGGCCATAATCTCCATTTTTTTATGTTTTTCAAGGTTTTAAATATATACTACAGTATATAAATATTTATAATAAGGATATACTACTCCGAGATAGTATTTTATAATAAAAATGAGGTAATTGTTAATATAATTGTCCTCTAATTTTATAATCTAAAAAAACAAGCGGGTGGGGGCTAAGAAAATGAAAAATGCTTTGTTTGGAACAATTTTCGTGTTTATTTTATTGATGTCTTTGTCAGTGAGTGCTTCAACACTAGTTCCAACTAGTGTCAGTACAGATCTTGCTCAGGGCGAATCTCTGATTGGCTCAATAAGGATAACAAGTTCATTTAATGCAACACAAAATGTTGTTTTCAGTTCAAAGACATTGCAAAATCAGGATGATTCAACTCAGACTTTGACTATTGAGATAGCAGATAGTACTATAAATGCAAATAGCGAAAAGACATTCTCATATACAATCCAAGCAGCAGCGAATCAGATGCCAGGCATATATAAAGGAACAATGCAGATTGCCATTGGCTCAGAAACTAAAACTCTTCCTTTCACAGTAGATGTCAATCCTCCTCTTTTCATCTCAAAAGTAAGAGTCGATATTGATGGAGAAGACCAGGATGTAGATGAAGGTGAAACAGTGGATGAGGAAGCTGCACCTGGCGCAAAAGTGAAAATAGATGTGACTGCTGAAAACGGCTATAGCACTGATATTGATATTGAGAATATAGACGTTGAAATGACTGTATTTGACATAGATGATGGTGATGATATAGAAGATGATGCTGAGATGGATGACCTTGAATCAGGAGATGATGACAAAGTCACTTTTGAATTTGAGGTCCCGATGTTTGTAGATGAAGATGATTATACTGTCACCATAAAAGTAGAGGGTGAAGATGAAAATGGTGCGAAGCTCACTGATGAAATTGAATTCAAGATCTCAGTTGACAAGAAGAGCCATGACATCAAAGTTTATAAGTATAATCTAGATTCAGCAATACTTGAATGCAACAGAAACACAAACCTTCAGCTGACTATAGCAAATGTTGGAAGCGAGGATGAAGATGGTGCTTTTGTGATTGTCAGAAGCTCTGCTTTGGGCATTGATTTCAAAAAAACTTTTGACCTGGATGAAGGAAGTGATGAGGATGATATTACCGAAAGAATCACTGTGCCAATAACAGTCAATGAGAATGTCAAGCCAGGAACATATAGAATAGACATAATTGCTGGCTATGACAATGACAGGTCACTTGATTCTGAGTTTGTCAATCTTGAAGTGAAGAAGTGTGGAGATTATACAGTGCCAACCACTCAACCTACTACTCAACCAACAACTCAGCCAACTACCCAACCAACAACACAACCTAATCAGACAACAACTCAGGTTGATGTTATCAAAAATCCACAGCAAGGAATAATAATAACAGAGCCTTCAAGCACAGAATCAAATCTTTCTGATTCAATAGGTTATATTGTGTTGCTAGGATTGCTAAATGTGCTGATTGTCATTGTTATAATAGTGCTTGTGGCAAAATTCTTTTCAAGAAAATAAATTTTTTATTTTTTTTACCCCTTTTTATAATCTAATTTTAGAAACCATAAGCGCATTTAGCCAAAGATTTATATATGTCTTTGTTCTTGAGCATCATATGAAAATTTATACCAAAAAACAACCTATATCTATGTTACATGAAGGAGCTCAAGTAGATGATATCTTTGTAGTTAAGTTTAAAAAAGGTTTTGCTCCTTATGCAAACGGCTTTTCATTTGAATTAACGCTTTCTGATAATAGCGGCAAGAACATAGAATATAAGTATTGGGGGCAGAAAGATGAAAACAAGGTCAGAGCACTCTATGATTCTATAAAACCGGATTCTATTGTAAGAGTACAAGGAAAAGTCGGAGTGTATAAGGAGAGATTGCAGCTTACCACAAATGAGCCATTTCTGTTAGAGGTATTGAAAGAGGGAGAATACAATGCTTCTGATTTCTTGAGAAAAGCAGAAAAAGACATAGAAAAGATGTTTTCAGTGTTAATTGATGAAATAAACAAAATTAAAAATACTCAAATTAAAAATCTTCTTCAGAATATATTTAATGATGAATCTATAAGCACTAGGTTCAAAACAGCTCCTGGTTCAATAGAGATACACCATAATTGGATAGGAGGCCTGCTCGAGCATACACTAGAGGTTATTGAATATTGCAAAAAAAGCATTGAATTGTTTCCTGAGCTTGATAGAGACCTGTTGATTGCAGGCGCAATACTACACGATATTGGAAAAATGGAAGAGCTTGAGGTTACCACAAGAATAAAAGGCACTATAAAAGGCCAGATGATAGGACATCTTTCTCTTTCTGCAATATTCGTTTCCAAAAAATGCGATGAAATAGGAATGGATGATGATATTAAGAACAAGTTACTACATCTTATTGTGAGTCATCATGGAAGAGTAGAATGGGGCTCACCAAAAGAGCCTATGACAGCAGAAGCATTTGCACTATATTATGCTGATGAATTGAGCTCAAAACTTTCAGGCATATTGAATTTCATCGAAAATTCCAGAGAGACTACAGAAGATGATTTTATGTTCCATCCTCGTTTAGGAAGAAATATTTTATTGAGATAAAGAATATGCTAAATAAAGAAGACAAGGAGAATAATATAAGGAGAATAATAAAGAAAATAAAAAATTAATTTTTTGACTTATACTCTGTTGATTCTTTTGAATCTTTTTTACTCTCTGATTTTCCGCCTACTGTATACTTTATTGTGATTTCGTAAGTACCTCCATACTCTGCAATTTCTGTAAATAATGGATTAAGTTGTCCAAAAAGACCTGCATATTGCGATGCTGGAAATGAGCTGAGATAATTCTTTCCAGCTTTTTCAGCCAGGTCTTCTTTTTTCTTGTAGCCATATTTTAACTCATTTTCAAGCAATTGGTTCAAAGTACTGTAATCTGCTTTGAAAGGCATTGCTGAAAATGGCATTTGACCATACATTTGAGAGGGTATGCCAAAACCTGGAATTCCTGTTGCTAAAGGTGCAAAAGGATTTGCCAATTGAGGTGCATACATCTGTTTTAAATACATCAATCCCAACTCCTTCAGGAGATCTTCTTTCTCTTTATCATTCAATTCGTATTTGAATTCGTCTTTGGATGTGTACTTGTCTTTTCTTGACATAATTCTCACCTTCTTCAGTTTTTTAGTATGACTTTTTAGTATGACTTTTAAGTCATCTATAGAGAATATTGTTTTTTGAATATTTAAATAAGATTGAATTGAGAGTAGAAATAGTGTGATAACTTAACCAATCTAAGCTGCTCTGGATATTGCTTCTATGATTTGTCTTTTGTTCTCTATATCTTTAGATTCCATATTTTTAGAGTTATCTCTGCTTGTTTCTTTTGTTTTTTCCTTGATTTGTTTCATATTCCTGAGAAATTCTCTTATATCAATCACTTCTGTTTTTTTCTTTTTTTCTTTAATGGCCTCTATTTCTTTCTCTTTCAGCTGCTTTTTGATTTCTGCCTCTAGAGAGCTTTGCTGTTTCTTTTCTTCTTTCTCGCCATAATCTAATCCTAGGTTATATTTTTTGAGCATTCTCTGTACTGTTGAAACACTGGTGTTTAGATAACTCGCTATTTTTTCTGAGTTAAATGAAGCTTTTTCATATATGCTAGATAATAATTTAGATTTGACTTCATTGAACACTTCATCCAACTTCTTGTTGTATATCTCTTGTGGATTTATGATTGAATTAAGTGATTCTGATAGCTGGGTTGAAATCTTCTCAAAATCTTGCTTTATCCTTGAATATAAGTCAGGATTAATCTTATCCTCTAGCTGAGAAAGTTCTGTCTGTATAACATTTTTTACATATGTTTCATTGAATACGTTTGAATCGAATTTTTTGTCTGCATATGCGCTTATCCTGAACTGATCAACATTTATGCCATATTCTTTTGTTTTTCTCTGGAGATGCTCTCTAGACACTCCTGCTATTCTTGCGGTCTCTGCTATGTTTCCGAGATGCATCTTGAGTTGAGATGAGAAGTATTCTTTTTTTATTGCATCATCCATCTCTTTTATGCTTCTGAACTTGACTCCAGAAAGATTTTGATATATTCTATTTCCCAGCTCTGCATTGTCTAATAGCTTAAATGTTATATCTTGAGTAATGCTAGTATCTACGCCTAAATAAGGTTTTATTAGCTCATTTGTCTTCTCAAGCACAATAGGCTTATATCTAGATAAATATGTAGAACTCTGTACATTATTCACTTCGTTTATGCTTTGCATGATCATAAAAAGTTAAAATAAAAAATTAAAAATTTTTTTAACTAAACTTGTATTTTGGGTTTGATACTCCCAATTCGACCATCTGGCTATACAATGCCTTCAAGTCTTTCTCGACTTCAATTGGTGTGTCAAGCTTGCCTGGCTTGTAATTGATGCCGAACTTTAGGAATTCTTTAGTCATTTCTTCAATCTTTTTTTCTGCTTCTTCTTTTGAATCAAAGACTCTGTATTTGTAAGTACCCTGTGTTAAAGCAGCTTCAGTAAATTCTGAGCTGACTGCCCTGTCAATAACTTGTTCACTGAGCGTGCCAAATCTTTGCACCCAACTTGCAAGGCTGGGTAAAGAGATGCCCAATGAGGTCAGTTGCTTGTTCAATACTTCAGTTTCATCTCCTGTCCATCCGTTTTTCCTGGCAAGTTCTTCAAACAGTTGATTAAGAACTTTTGCTGCTTTCTTTTCATCTTTCAACTCAGCAGGGCTATAACCACACGCTTTAATAGCTTCAGCCAACTCTTTCTTTAAAGTGTCTGTGTACTTCACTTGCTTGTCAATTATGCTCTGAAGATTTACCATTTTTGCCTCCATTTGTTTTTTTAATTATTTTTCTTTATATAGTATTTTTTCTTTATTTATAAAAAATATTGAACTTCTATGCACAAAGGTGTGATGACCTTTGAGAGTTGTTCAATTATGATTATTTTATGGTAAAACTTATTTATAAATTTTGTGTTTTTTTTATTACTTTTCAGTAGTTAATTATAAAAAATTTTGCGAGATATGCTTATCTTGATAAGGTTCAAATAAGCATTTCCAGACCTTTATAATTTGTCTTCTATTGGTTTTTTAGGCTTTTTAGCGGCTTTTTGAGCCTGTTCCTGTGCCATTGACTCTATATCAATACCCAGCTCTTTTAGGGCCTTGATATGAAACTTCATAAGCTGCTCTACAATGCCCAAAATTCTTAACATCTCTTCTCTTTCTTTAGCAAGAGTACTTAATGCGCCTTTATGAAAACCTATTTGTTCGTCTTTTTCTGCCAATTTTTTCACCTATATGAAAATAATGTCAATTAATTAGTGTAATATTTTAAAGAATATATATTTAAATGTGTCAAAAAATATAATTGTGTGACAATTAAATCAGAGTCCTAATTCTTTTTTCTTTCGAAGCAGAGTTTCATACCTTAATCCTATTGCTTTTGCGCATTTCACGACATTGCCATTGAATTCCTCAAGCTTTTTTTTCAAGTAAATTTTTTCGAACTCAATCTCTGCTTCTTTCAGAGAAAGATCCTTTTGAGGTATATCTTGAAGTATATTCTTAGTTAATTCAGGAACATTCTGGTACATCTTCTCTAGCTTGACAGGGTGAATTATATCTTTGAATTGAGTTATTGTTTCTGTTATTGCGCTTCTCATTGATTCTTCTTTGAGATATGATGGTTTCAATAGCTCTTTTCTTATTCTTTCGATATCAATTCCCAACTCTTCTATTATCCTGTGTATTGTTCTTCTATCTACGTCTATGATTTTCGCGACTTCAGAAATATTGCCGTAATTGAGAATCAATAATCTTTCAATATATTTTTTCTTGAAATCCTTTTTGCTTGCTTTGTAATCAAGATCAAAATTTATAATTATTCCAAATAATGGCTGTTGAAGTTTTGTTGAGAGATCATCAACCATCTCAGAGATAGTGACTCCAAGAAATTTTTGCATTGCCTGATTTATAATTGGCTGTATTTTCTGCTTAAGCTCATTGTCCAAAGAGTCCATTTTTGTTATTATGATGAGCATCATTAAAAAATTTATCTCAAAGAAAACATTCACTACTGACTAAATAATACAATACTTTAAATATTTTTTAAATAAATTTAGATAAAAATGGAGATACCTCAAAAAAAGCCTGCTCCTGTAAATAAAGATAAATATGGGAAGGATGAATATGAGCTTGCTTTGCAATTCGCAAAGAATGCAGTAAAAGAGTTTTCACCATTAATAAAAGCAATTGTTATATTTGGCCATTCTGTCAAGAAAATAACAAGGCCTGAGCCTGTTGCTGATATAGACATTCTTGTTATACTTGATGATGTTGGAGTTGATCTGAATCCAGAAGTTGTGGAAGCATATAGAATATTAGTTCAGAAGATAATATTGAAAGTGTCAAAAAGATTGCATATAACTACATTAAGATTAACATCTTTTTGGGAATATGTAAGGCAAGGAGATCCTGTTGCAGTGAATATATTAAGAGATGGAGTGGCATTGATTGATGTAGGATTCTTTGACCCATTGCAAAGATTATTGTTCCAAGGAAGAATAAGGCCCACTCTTGAATCAACTTATGTCTATTACAATAGAGCTCCAGTCACCTTGAAAAATTCAGAATGGCATATTTTGCAAGCAGTGATAGATCTTTATTGGGCTGTTATTGATTCTGCGCATGCAGCATTAATGAAATACGGAGAGATTCCAGTTGCACCAGAGGAAGTAGCAAATCTAATGGAAGAAGTGCTTGTAAAAAAGAAGATATGCGACAAGAAATATCCTAATGTGATGAGGCATTTCTATGAGTTGTCAAAGAACATATCTCATAAGAAAATAGCAAGTATGAAGGGATATGAATACGATAATCTAAAAAAAGAAGCAGAGGAATTTGTCAAAGAAATGGGAAAAATTGTTCATGGCAACAAATAATATTTAAATAATTTCTTAATATTTTTAAAATCTTGATAACTACCACAGAAAATTCAAAAAATATTGAATAAAAAGGGATTGAACAAAAAAGTATGATATTTTTAGGAAAAGAAAATGACATTTGAATCAATGAAAAAAGAAATTCTGAAAAAAAAGGATAAGTCAAGAGCAAAAAAAATTGACCCACAAATAAAATATCTTGTTGATGCAATTAATGCGCATAAGGATTATTTCACTACCTCATCCTGCGCAGGAAGAATAATGGTGTATGAGCCTTCTGAAGACGGCAAGAAGTTCAAAACAAAATGGTACTTTGTTTCCCATGAACCTGTGGAGTTTGATGAATTAATGGCCAAATTAAAAAAATTGCCCTCTAATTATCTCTGGTTCAAGATGGAATCTCCAATATTGCATATAAGTTGCAGAACTATAGAGCTTGCAAATAAATTATTGAGGTTTGCTATTAACTGCGGACTCAAGCATTCAGGAATAATATCAATGGAAAGAAAAAATATTGTATCTATAGTAGATTCCAATGTAGTGTCTGCGATAATTGCCAAAGACAATCGTTTTATTGTCAGCGAAGATTATATCAAAGAATTGATAAAATTAGGCAATGAAAAAATAGCAATCAGCAGAAAAAGATTTGACAAGATAATGAAATTTTTTATTTAAACCGGCAAGTTCTCTATCCAGGGTTTCTTTTGTTCAATGGGAATATATGAATGTATTGCTAAATATGGGGAATATCCTCTGCCAAAATAACCACCCATTACAGTATTAAATTGAGGACTAAGTCTTTGTGCTGCGTATATTGGAGAGCCAAAATATGACCATGCATCTGTTATTTGATGCTCTGGATCTCCATAACCTTCTGAAACAAGAGTGCCTGCATATCCTTTTTCTTTTAGGTATTCAATTGCCTCTTTCAGAGGAAAATTTCCTTGGCCTGCTGGAAGATTGGCATGTCCTCTTCCAAAACCATCTGCAATATGCACATGGCCCACAACACCTGAATCAATAAGGTCCTTGACCTGCTCTATATACCATTTGTTAAACCTTTTCTCGCCTTCTTCCATTGTCTCTCCTGGGTTGAGTTTGAATCTCCTTTTCCACATACCAAGATGTTCTGTATCCAAAGTTGCTTTAATATGGTCTTCTGCGAGTTTCTTTGCTTCATTCTCATTAGCAGTCACATTTCGTTCCATAAGCAATTTGACAAATTTTTCTCTTGCTTTGAGAACTATTTCTTTCAACTCCTGCGGATGAGAACCAAAACCCATTTCAGGAAATATGTTCTCTGGCGCTATAAAGATTGGCTTTATCTTCTCTGTCCTGCCTTCTTTTTCGAATTCTTTTCTTAGTTTTCTTGTCTTCTCAACTGCATATAGCCCCAATTCTGCAAGAGAATCAGTAGATTTATCTAAGGCATATTCTCCGATAGAAACAATATCCTCTCTTAATTTTTTTAATGCTTCTTCTGCTTGTGCTCTTGCAGCCACAGCTATATTCTGGCCATATTGCATGTTCTTTTCATTCTCTATAAGTAATCTTCTTAGATATTCTGAAGGTTTCTTGTATTCTCCTGGAATAAATGGTGTTCTTGATAATGCAGAGACCTGTTGCATATAAGGAAGAAGCTCTTCTTCTGTCTTATCTTTTTCATATTCTTGCCAATATCTTAATGCAGAAAGAAGTTTTTGTCTTTCTTCTAATGCATTCTTATATGATAGTTCATATTGTGCTGCTTGTCCGAGATTTTGGTTTATAGCCATTTCTTGTTCATACCTAAAGAACTCAACTGCTGCTTCTTCTCGTGATTTGAATTTTTTTCCTGTTAAAGGATCGCCCTTTTCAAAAAACTCATTGAAGGTTATTGCTTTTGTGAAAGACATTGTTTCATCAGGCCCGCTTATCTTGACTTTAGGTATTCTTTCTCCTGTGACAGGATGCTTTAGGTCTATTACTTTACCGTCTTTGTCTATTGTTTGCACATATACTATATTTCCATTCTTGTCCCGCTCATATTCAGGCAAGAAAAGCTTTTCATCTCCTCTCACTCCTTTAACAATCTGTCCTGTTCTTTTATCCACAACATAGAAAATTGCTTCTTCTTTCTCCCTCGGATACATTTCAAACATTTCTTTTTTCTCTCCTTTATAGACCTTATCAAATAAAGATCTTGGAAATTCTCCAGTATGCACTACAACTGCTCCTCCTTTTGTTGTGTCTGCAGCGAAATCAATTGCTTTCTTGATTTCATTCAATTGCATTTCTCTCGTCTGCTCTGAAAAGCCTCTTTCTCCTAGACCAGAAACATTGCCGACAATCTCAACAGGAGTATGAACTGAGATTAGCTCAACTTTTGCAGCATCTGCTAATTCTCTCAACTCTTGTCTTGCTTTAGGTCCCATTGCATCCATACCTACTCCGGGTTGATGCGAAGCTGATGCAGAAAGTTCTATTTTTGAAACGCCCATTCTTATTGCCGCCTGCAAAACACCTCTGAATGGATTAGGACCTCCTATTGTTGTACCTATATCTGCAGTAGAGAACATGGGTTTTGCCAATGGTTTTTGAATATATTCTGAAAATCCAGAAGGACCAACATAATAATCTCTTTCCATAGGTGTGTAATAACGAGCTCCAAAAGTCATATTTTCAGGCATATTATTTTTATTATCGCAATTATATTTATAAAAATTTCTTAAAAAGATATGTTATAAAGAAAACAAATCCCCTCGCCCAGACTCGAACCGGGAACCTCACGGTATCAGCTGGCCTGCTCTCCTTTTTGGCCATTGGCCATATCAAACAGGCGATAAAATCTACAGCCGTGCGCTCTAACCATTGAGCTACGAGGGGATAATAATGAGATTAAATGCGCATTTATAAAAGTTATGGGTGTAATCAGCAAAAGGGCATATCAAGATATTGTTTAAAATCTTGCTTTGCAGGTTGTTGTCGGACTACGCTCTTTCGTTGTTATAGTCGATTGCGGGTCCTTCCCGTAAGGCACAACCCCTCCCGCAAGCGCTTCTATTTTGCACATCATCACTTCGTAAATAGACAACAACCTCGATTTTAAACAATCAGAGCTTGTATTTGTCATATTCTTTTCTTTTTTCCCTGTCCTTGAAATCATTCTGTATTTTTACTGCCATCTCTCTTGTATCGGGATTATGATAATATATTGCAGGAATGCCCTTGTTTGATTCAACTGAGTTCTTGAACTTTTCTATGAAAGCTGATTCTTGTTCGTTTCTCGCAATCACAAACCATTGCCCGTTAATTATATAATGTTTCTTAATATGTATTAATGACAGCGAATCCTCATCAAGAACATTCTCATCTATCAATCTTTTCAGTTTGTTTTTCATTTCTTTTTCGCAAAGCAAACAACCGCCTGCAGGTTGAGGATAGGATATGTTGTATTTTTTTGCGAGCTCTACCTGTCTTGTTCTATTTCTTCCTCTAATGCCTATTTCAATAAGAGGGCGACAAATTCTGAATCCTAATTCCTTGTCAATAATTTTCATCTTTTTTGTTGTCTGGCTCATTGGTCTTTGTCCGAGAACTTCTCCTGTTGCAATTACATCAAAGCTGTTTTTATCTGCAAATTCTTTTGCTTTTCTGAACATCCAGATTTTGCAATCAGTACAAGGATTTAAGCCAGTGCCTCTTCCATATTTTGGCATTTTTATCATAGAAATATAATCTTGAAGCAAACCATTTCTTGTGACATCAATAACATTCAAAGGTACTCTTTGTTTTTCACAATACTCATCATAATTATTTGGCTTCTTTTTACTAATGGAGACAAAGGGCAAAATGAAATGTAATGCCTCAACCTGATATCCTTTTTCTTGCATTATTCTAACAGCAAGTCTAGAATCAAGGCCTCCTGAGAACAAAACAAGGGCTTTTTTTGCCATTTTTTTAGATGTTTTTAAAACAATATTTAAATATTACTTCAACCTATATATTATATAGGGAAGGGGATTAGTGGAGCAATTCAGAAAGTGACAAATCTTCATTCTCCTTCAAGGTGCAAAAAAATGGATTTCAATTGTAAAAGGTGCGCAAAAACCTGCACTCCTGAATTGAAGGCCCAGAAAATACTTATTGGAAAATGTAGTGATTTTGAACCAGTCACTGCAGTAAAAAGAAATCTGATAGAAGACATCTATAAAGACATTGAAAGCATAAATTACTTAGATGAAAAAGAAAAACAGAATCTCAAAATTAAATTCATGTTAGAAACAACCAAATTACCTAAACTCTGAGCTCTAACTCATTTGATGTTATCTTATGGTCTTTTCCTGCATACTTGAACTTGACTACAGATGGCTTTAGCCTTATGCCGCCAATTATCTTGAGCTTGGATTTCACATGATAAGCAACAACTCTTTCTTCCTTTGGCTCAAGAGATGCTATATGATACTCAACAACAGTGCCTTCTTTGATTGTGTTTGTAATCTTAAAAACCTCGTGAGAGTCACCTTTAACAAAATGACAAAGGTTTATTATTCTTTCATATATCTTCAAGTTTTCTATGGGTTTGTTCTTTCTGTTTCTTAATGTTAAAATTACCTTGAACGAAGTTATCATATCTTCACTAGTTTTGACATCCTCCACTGTCTTTTTTATTGTCAATGGAGATGCATTGGCATATACCAAAATCAGAATTATAAGCAAGACAAACAATATCAACACAGGCACCCTATAATCATATCTCAGTATTATCTCTGTGCTTTGATTGGGGTCCAATGTTATTGAGAATTGAAGATACTCTTTCTTACCTTCTCTAGCAATCTTATATTCAGGCTCTGAACTGAACAGCATCATGAGCTTAGGTTTCTTCATTAAAATTATCTCTTTGTCTTGTATATTATTAGGATTTGTAACTTTGAGCACAGTTATGGATTGCAAGAATTTATTTTGGGTAGTAATATTTTTTAAAAATACATCTTGAGTCGCGACAATATCATAATCAAATCTTGTCTCTGCTATCACTGAATTGTTCCACCATAATTTCACATTCAATGAATCTGGTTGAGGAGGAGTGCTCTTTTCAATAACCACAGGGAAATGATATGTTTTTATTTCAGAAGGGCCCAAACTGTCATTTATTACTTGGTTGAGGAACTTACTTGAGAGGTCTAATTTCACTTCACCATATTCTTTTGCATTGTTATTTGTTATTGTTAATATGGCCGATGCGGGTTTTGTTGGAACAAACCTCTTCAAAAAATCAACTTGAATGCTTACATTTATTGGATAAGTAAGAGTTTTAGGCCTTAAAGTCAATATCATATTTGTGCTATAGACTTCTGAAGTCACTCTATCTTGAAGAGTGAAATCAACATAGTAGATACCTGGCGCCAGATTCTCAATAGGCTTGACAAGTATTTTAGTTGTTTTTTCTCCATTTGCCTCAAGTTCTATTCCATTAACAAGATCATAAGCTGGTTCAAAGGTAATAGTAAATCTTTTATCTTTAGGAACGAAAATCAAGGTTTTTGCAAAAGAATCAAAGTTATGAATTTTAAGAGTATAGGTTGCAGTCTGGTCAGGAGTTATTTCAGATTGAATAGAACGAATATCTAAAGCAATTCTCTCTTCAGCATTAACAAAAGTAGAGAAAATTAGCAAAAATGCTGAAAGCATAATTAAAATTAATTTTATTTTCATTTTGGATCTATTCTAAGGTAACAATGATAACATTTTCTTATGCTTACTACTATTTAAATATTTTGGGAATTTTCCTCGAAAATGTCATCTTGCTATGTCATCATCAATATGAGTGAAAATTTTTTTCAGAAATCATGGAAAAATATATTTTGATATGTTTGAATATATTTTGATATGTTTGATAATGAAATAATCAAGAATAGACAAGATAAAATAAAAACATTTAAATAATAATTTACGATAAAGCAATAAAAAATGTTTATGAGGTGACCTGATGGCTGCAAAAAAAAGAAGAAAAGCGGCTAGGAAAAAAGCCGTGAAAAGAAAAGCTAGGAAGAAAGTCGCAAAGAAAAAGGCCAAAAAAGTGAAGAAGAAAAAAGTGAAGAAAAAGGCCAAAAAAAAAGCTAAAAAAAGGAGATAAATTTTTTATTTTTTTTATTCTTTCAATTTTTTATTCTTTCTTCTCAATTTTTTGCGAATATATTCTTTGTTCTTGTAGAGATAGTAGATTATAATTAAAACTGCCAATAGCGCAAGAGCATAGAATATCATCTCAAGATAATTCTCAATGAAGCCCACTACACTCTCCCCATAAAAATATAATAGTAATGCAGAGGTCATAAATCTTGGTGCCCTGGAAACAACAGAGGCTATTAAGAATTTCCAGAATTTTATATAAAGTATACCTGAACCTATGGAAATTATCTTATATGGCATGGGAGTGAAACCTGCTATAATAACTGCCCAAATTCCATACTTATCATATTGCCTGTGCATTTTCAAGAAATTCTTGCCTCCAAACAATCTTAAGAATATTCTCTTTCCACCGTAATAACCTATTGAATAACCCACAAATCCGCCAAGCACTGAGCCTATGCTGGCAATAATGCCATACCAAAGAGACAAGGATGGTTTGCTTAAGCATAAAGGTATCAAAATAACTTCAGGAGGAACAGGAAAGAATATTGATTCAATTATTGAGAGAAAAAACAAGCCATATGGACCCAAAGGAAGAAAGGTGTCTTTTGTCCAGGTGAGAATGTTTTGAAGATATGCCATTAAATATCGACCTTTTTCATATCTTTTATATTCATAAAGAACTTCTCATGCTGCAACTGAGCTATTATTGCTTCTGGATTGGGATATTTTCTCTTGACAATGGCGCATATTCTATTATTTTTAACATAGGTGTTCTTATGCTTTTTCTTGAATATCTCAACGAAATTTTTCCTGTTTATTGGAGGGCCTATCCTCTCTTCTTCTTTTGAAAATACCTTATCTTTAAACACAAACCAATAGTATGCTTCTGCTTGGTTTCCAACAATCTCGTTCCAATACCAACCCTTGGATTTCAGATTAAAGTTATTAAGTTCGAGCTGCTTGGCTATTCTCTCGAACACTTTCAACATCTTGGTTCCAACTATATCTTTGCTGCCTTTTACCGGAATAATAGAATATAGAAGAGAATTTTCTTTTTTCAACTCTTTCTTTAATTCATCAATTGAAAAAGGTTTCTTCTTGAAAAATGAGATATCCGGGTTTTTGAGGAATTCTTTAGCCAATTTTTTCAGGGCATTATAAGATTCCTCAGAAAGGCCTGCCGCAGCATTTCTGTCTTTTTGAATTGGGTCAATGACTATAAGAGGAGAATCTATCTTTGATTTGTTGAGCTCTTTCAAGGGATTTTTATACACCTTATTAATATCTATAATTTCTTTATCTTTCCATTTGGAAGCTGCTTCTAGCAATTGTATAAAACCGCCATAATAGATTATCATTATATCTACTACATGACCAGAAAAACCTCTTATGAATGATTCTGCACCGTAAATATTGGCGGCTTTCAAAAAAAGTTTGGTTACGATTATATCATCTACTAATTTTTTATTTTTCTGAATGTTGTCAATCACCCATTTCACATGAAAAATAGATGCATCAGTAACATTCTTAATATCTTTTATATTCCTAACTTTAAGCACTGGCACAATCTCGAAATGCATCTCATTGTAATTGCATTCAAAATAATCTCTTGAACCGTGTATTTTCTTGAATTTTATTTCTGGTATCTTATCTAGAGATTTCTCAAGTAGCTTAGAAATGTCAAAATTGGAATATAGCATCTCAAATTTGACAAAGATATCGCAATCAAAATTCCTTTTGGTGTAAGTTCCTTTAGCAAAAGAACCGCCCACCACTGCAGTTGCTTGTATCTTATCTTTCTTGAGTTGAGCATTAATTATCTTCAAGAGTGAATTAGCATTTTTTGTAAAAAAAGACTTTTCTGCGTCAGAAGGCTTGTTCTCCTTCAACACTTGAATCATAATGGAATTTATGGCTTGTGTCTTTTTTTTATTCATCATAATATCAATTTTTTAAGGTATGTTTTAAAGTTTTACTTATTATTCAGAAAAAAATAAAAATTTTTAAAGAAACATAAGCTCGTTGATTAGGGTTTTGAGATGGAAAAAATACTCCTAGATACTAATTTTTTGATGATTCCAGGCCAATTTAGGCTTGATATATTCAGAGAAATCAAAAAAATAGCTGAATTTAATTATAAAGTATATATTTTGGATTTAAGCCTTGAAGAATTGAAAAAAATTGCTTTAAAAGGCTCAGGGAAGGATAAAAAGGCTGCAAAACTTGCACTTGAACTTGTGAAAACACAACACATTAAAATAATACCTACAAAAACCAAGGAACTAGAGGGTCTTTATGCTGATGACATTATTGTCAGATTAGCTGATGATTACATCATCGGTACCCTTGACAAAGAGCTAAAAAAAAGGCTCTCTGGAAAAAGACTCATTATCTTAAGGCAAAAAAAATACCTTGAATTGAGGTGAAAATTAAATGTTTTATAAGGTTGAAGTCAGAGATCATATTAGAGTAGGAGCGGAAAAATTTGGAGAAGACAATGAAAAAGCTATCTTGTCACAGATTAAAGAGAAATATGATGGTTACATTTCAAAAGATCTTGGATTTGTCATAGATGTGGCCTCAATAAAAGAAATAGGAGAAGGTGTTGTTATTCCAGGAGATGGCGCTGCTTATTATAAGACAAGATTTGAGTTGTTATCATTCAAACCTGAATTGCAGGAAGTTGTAGAAGGAAAAATAAAAGATATAGCAGATTTCGGGGCATTTATGAATCTGGGCGCATGTGAAGGTATGATACATGTCTCACAGAGCATGGATGATTTTGTTTCATATTCAAAAGATAAGGTGCTGCAGGGAAAAGATACTGGAAGAAATTTGAAGGTTGGGGACCTTTGCAGAGCAAGAATAATAGCAGTTTCATTCAAAGATGTGCAGAATCCCAAAATAGGGCTCACAATGAGGCAGAATTTTTTAGGAAAACTTGAATGGATAGAAGAGGAGAAACAAGGCAAGACCAAAAAAATGAAAGAGGGTAAAAAATGAAGAAAAAAGTCTGCAGGAGATGCAAGATTTTTGTCGAGGGAGAAGAGTGCCCATTATGCAAAGGCGATTCATTCTCTACAAATTGGAAAGGAAGATTGTATATTGTAGATGCGAATAATTCTTTAATTGCTAATAAGATAAATATTAAGGTTAAGGGAGAATACGCAATCAAGATATGAGGTAGAAAGAATGAACATAGAGATAACAAAAAAACAAGAGTTTCCTTTATTGAAAAGAACAAAAATTCATGCTATTGTCAAATTTGACAAATCAACACCATCAAGGTTGGATTTGAAAAATGCGATTGCTACAAAACTCGGAACTAGTGCAGACAATATTATTATTCAAAAAATCAACACTAAGTTCTGTGAAAGAAGTGCAGAAGTCATTATACATTCCTACAAGAACGAGGAAGATCTTAAAAAAGCAGAAGGAGAGAAAATAATAGCCAAGAATAAGCCAAAAGCTGAAAAGAAAGAATGAGCATAAGGTGAATTGAAATGGCAGGAAAAGAAAAAAAGAAAGGTTCATATAAGGCATCTCAAGTTTATAATATTACAGGCGGAAAAATAGAAAGAAAAAATCCAACTTGCCCTAAATGCGGTGCAGGAGTGTATATGGCAGTCCATAAAGACAGAAACACCTGCGGCAAATGCGGGTATATGGAAAAGAAAAAATAAATTTTATCAGAAAAATTTAAATAGTTATTATAAAAAAGAAATGTTATGGTAAAATATTCAAATGCAGCGTCATATGTCGCAGTAAAAAAAAGATTGAAAGATGTTCTTACTAAAGTTACAGGAACAGAACCTAATCTTAAGGAGTCAAAAAAATTTTTGAATTTTTTAAGAAAAAAATATGAGAATGATGATTCTACTATGGAAACAGGAATCGAGTTTTGGTTAGACGCTTATGGCAAGAAAAAGGCATTTAAGATTACACGTGACAGCCATAATGTCATTAGATTGCACGTCTATTATGAGCCAAATATTGCAAATTATAAGAAGAAATTGAGTGAAGAATGGACAAAAGACGATATAAAAGATTTTAACATACCATTCAGAGTTGAATTCCATTAATAAAACATAATTTTTATAAATTATGCTTAATTCTCTTTTTTGATATGGTGGAAGTAGTTCATGAAATAACTTATAGGAATATTACAAGAGAGCTTGAGGAAATTTTACAAACAGAATTTCCGCATACGACATTTTTTGGTCTTGTTACAAAGAAATGCTGGAATCCAAATAAATTCGAGATTGGAGATAAGGTTTATTATATGAATGGTGCTTTTTATGTTCAAAGAGCGCATTTAATGATATTAAAATTTATAGAATATCCAAAAAACTTTAATAAAAATGAGCTTGAGGCTTGGAAAGAAGAAGTAAAAGAGAAATGGAAAGCACTTTATGATAAATATCAATTACCTTTTGAAGTTATCTGGTAATTATTTTTCATAATTTTTATATACTAGAGAAGTTTATTTATATTAAGAGACAACCAAGAAGAGGGGTTCTGTTTTAATCATTAATTAGTAGTAATTTTTCAATAAAAAATTTAAAAAAGAAAAGAAAAAACCTAAGCAAAATGAACAAGATAACATACAAAGGACTGAAAGAGGACCTTGAGAGAATTTTGAACAAAAAAGTAGAGTTTTCACCTAAGAATCTCAAGGACCTATTGATAAAATATTTTACAGGAAAAAATGAAATTGTGCCAGTCAATAGTAGATTTTACCTTAAATCTGAAGATGATATTGTTTATGGAATAAATAGGAGTGCTGCAGGCGTTGAATTATACCCAACTATAAAAAATATTGATGATCTAAAGACCAAATGGGAAAAACTAGGACAAAAGTACAAAGAGCTTTTTACTTGCTATCTTCCTGCATAAGTGACTTAAATTGGAATACCTAAAAAAGAGATTTTATATTCTTTGGAAAAAAATAAATGCAAAAATAGATGCCAAAAAACCTTATTATTTGATTAAAAAGAGCTATGATCAGAAACATAGAAGATATCATTCTCTTTCACACATAGAATATTGCCTTAAGAAATTCTCTCAATACAGGAAATATGCAGATGACCCTACTGCTATTGAGATGGCTATATTTTTCCATGACATAATTTGGGATCCAACAAAAAATAATAATGAGAAGAAAAGTGCTGAACTAGCTGAAAAGATACTAAAAAAAGCCAAAGTTAAGAAAAAAATAATATCTAAAATAAAGAGATTGATAATGGCCACAACACATAAGAATTATGTGAATGACATTGACTCAAGATTGATTGCTGATATAGATCTTATATCTTTAGCTAAGCCCATAAAACAATATTTTCAGGATATGAAAGATGTGAGATGGGAATTGAGCATAGCAGGAAAAAAAATATTGTTTAAGAGAAAGAAATTTCTAAGAAGTATGATTGATAGAAAAAGAATATATCAAACAAAAGATATTAGCAATAAGTATGAAAAAAAGGCCAGACAAAATATCTTAAAAGAACTAAATAATCCTTAAATAATTTTTTAAATCATTCCCTGTAAAATTCTGCTGCTTTCTCAGGAGAAACTGAATTTATAGTCACTCCTGAACCAAACTCGAAACCTGCCCAAGTGCTTATCCTGGGAGTTATCTCGAACCTGAAATGAAGATCTCTGCCATAGGGAGAATGAATAAATTCAAGATTGAAAGGAGCATTTATTGATTTTAGTTTTCGCAATATTTTCTGAAGAATTTCTGCAAGATCATCATATTCCTTATCATTAATTTGCCTAAGTCTTATGTAATGTTTTTTTGGCAATATCCATATCTCATAATTAAACCTTGAAGCATATGGCGTGAATGCTATGAATGAGCTATTTTCAAAACATCTTCTTAAGCTATCTTTCTCTATTTGCCATATTCTGCAATAAGGGCATGCACCATACATTGTAGCTGCTTCAAAACAATCTCGCACATAAGAGGGAACAACATTCAATGCAATAACCTGAGAATGTGAATGAACAATTGAAGCACCCGCTTTTTTGCCATGGTTTTTGAAAACACTTACATATTCTATGTTAGGCATTGCGTCAATCTCTTCTATTCTTTCATTATATACCTGAAGCAGTTCTTTTAATCTTTGCTTATCAAAATCCCATAAGTTTTCATTATGGTTGTTTGTCTCAACTATTATCTCATGCACACCAAATGCGTCTGAATAGGTGAAGAAAGTGTTGTCTGTCTTTAGTTCAGGACTTCCTTTGTAGTCTACTGCCTTAAACTTGTTCTCAAACCATCTTATGTGCCAAGGCTCGCCTTTTCTTCCTTTTTCTTCAGGACACATATGCTCATTTCCTGGGCAAAATGCACATTCTCCTGGCTTATAATCTGGCTCTGATTCCACAAATTCCCTGGGCCGCTCTGCTCTTTTCTCGGCTATTATTACCCATCTGTTTAGTATATAATCTTTTCGCAACTCTAAAGTCATCTTCCTACACGCTCTATTCTTTCCAATGCAAGATTGTGAGCATTAACATAATTATATACAAGATCATTCCAGTCTGCATAAGAGGCTATTTCTTTTGCCATTAATTTCTCGCTGAATCTTACTTGACGTTCCATCTTTGCGAAATTATACAGCAGATTAGAGAATTCTTCTACAACTTCTTCTTCAGTCCTGTTGGTTCTTTTCAAGACGTAGATACCTTTTTCTCCTTTGCCTCTGCTTAGCACAAATCTTCCGAATCCGCCAAAATCAGTAGTTAAAGAGGGTATGCCTAGTGCCGCGCATTCCATAGGAGTATAGCCCCATGGCTCATAGTAGCTTGGGAAAAGACCAAGATGACAGCCAAGCATGGCGTCATAATAGGGCATGTCAAGCATTCCGTCAATACCAGAAAGATATACAGGATAGAAAATAACTTTGACATTATCATCTTCTTTGTTATCAAGACCATTCTCAATGAATGTGTTCAAAATTATGTCATTATGCTCATCTATCATATTATGAGTTGAGAGCAAGGGAGTGCCTTCTCTCCTAAAATTTATATTAAGTATTTTTGCTTTCTTGACGAAATCTTCATTGAAGAGGTTTTTAGATATTTCATTTTCAAAGTTATTCTTTGAGTCGCAAGATATTATATTATTCAAGATATTGCTCTTGATGTCCTCTAGATTCTTCTCAATGAACTCTTCAATATCCTCGAATCTTATTTTTGACTCTGACAACTCCATCTTTGCGCTGGTTACATCTCTAGGAATCCAGAAAAAAGTCACTATTGTTTTTTTAGATTTTTCTTGTTTTAATCTATTGTTTAGCTTGACAAGCGCCTTGGTAAATATGTCTATTCCTTTGTTCTTGTACTCATATCTTCCGACTATAAAAAATATCAAAGTGTTGTTGAGGTCAAAGAAATAATAAGGGAAAAAATAATACTTGATGAACTCGAAAATATTCTCTTTGGCTTTTCTATGCTTGATTGTCAGCTCTTCAAAACTTGGAAACTTAGACATATCCAATCCGTTCAACAGTAAAATGTCTGGCTTTTTGCCAATAATTTTTTCTGCTTCAAGAGCCGTAATTTCAGATACTGTTGCAAAAATATCGCTGTTCTTTGCGCAAGCAACTTCTGTTGTGTGTTTGTCTTGAACAGAGAATTTCCTGGCCATCTCTTCAGGGTTCAGCGAATCAAGGATGTTGTAAAGATCCATACCTGCACCTGCTAAGGTCCTTCCGAGAATAGTAGCATGAGTAAGAAAAACTGTCCCTACTTTTATATTCAATGATTTTAAATAAAGATTCGCGAATCCAGATAACCATTCATGTGAATGCACAACTATTTTTTTGTTTGGATTTTTGATATAATATTGCTCTATTAGCATGCCTGCAAGCCAGGACCAGACGCAGGGATTGTTGAACTCATCATTTGAGTAGAGAGAATCTATTTTGTAGAGGTCCCAGAGCTTTGTTTTGATCTCGCTTGATTTGTACATATAATTGGCATGATCAATCAGTATCACTTTTGGAGTGCCTTCTATTTCCCACTCTCCATAATAAAGCTTCACTCCGATGGAATCAAAATATTTGAAGATTTCTTCGAACTGTTTGGGAATCTCCTGTTCTTGAAAATATAGTTTTGCCTGGTCTTTCATATAAGGACCAATCAAGAAATAATTCTTATAAAGAGCTTTCATCAAAGAAGCCTTGCTCATTACAACTGTATAGATGCCTCCTACTTTGTTGCAGACTTCCCAGGATATTTCAAAGAGTATATCGCAATTTGGTTTTTGAACCTGCATTCTCCACCTCTTTTTTCAAATAGTTATGCTTGGTTTATTAATAAATATTTTCTATATGACAATATGACAAAGATTAATCTCCTGTTCTGACACTACTATTAAGTACGATATTAAATATATAAAGAAGAAACGCCATTTAAAAATTGCTGCATAAAGAAAAGAGTTGCATACTCTTAACCTAGATAGTTTAGATTGGATTGATTTGGATTAAAGCAAATAGGAACTTTGATTTTCAAAAAAAGAGGGATAAATTGAGAGTATTAATGTTCGGATGGGAATTTCCTCCATTCTTTTCAGGAGGTCTTGGCATTGCCTGCCATGGTCTGACAAAAGGTCTTAGTCATTATGTTGATGAGATCTTATTTGTTGTGCCTAAAATGCCTCAGGAATTAAGAGAAAAAGTAGATAAACATGTTAAAATTATACCTGCAGAAGATTTTTGTCTAAAGAATCTGAAATTCATCAAAGTTGATTCTACATTAATGCCTTATGTGAGTTCAGAGATGTATAATGAGTTCTTTGAAAAGAATAAAAATTCCATAGACAAGGAAATCTATAAAAAAAATCTCTACCATGAAGTTTATAGATATTCTGAACAAGCAAAAATTATTGCTGAAAATAATAAGTTTGATGTTATACATGCTCATGACTGGCTGACATTTCCTGCAGCAATTAATGCCAAAAAAGTTTCTAAGAAACCTTTAATAGTGCATGTGCATAACACTACTTTTGACAGAACTGCTAATAATCCAAATGAATACGAATATAATATTGAGAAAAAAGGCATGGAAAAAGCAGATATTATCATATGCGTCTCTAACTATATCAAAAAAAGAGTTATAGAACAGTATGGAATTAATCCGAAGAAAATCAGGGTTGTCCATAATTCGTGTGATGCTCAACTATTTTTTAAGAGGGAGTCCTTCTCTTTCAAAGGGCAGGACAAGATGGTGCTGTTTCTTGGCAGAGTTACAGTGCAAAAAGGACCTGACTATTTTCTTTATGCAGCAAAGGAAATTCTTAGGAAGGACTCCAATGTTAAATTTGTAGTGGTGGGAGATGGTGACATGCTTCCATGGATGATTAACAAGACAGCAGAGCTTGGAATCTCCCACAAATTTTATTTTACTGGTTTTATAAACAATGAAGAAGAGAGAAACAAACTCTATAGAAATGCTGATGTGTTTGTAATGCCATCTGTTTCAGAACCTTTTGGACTTGTGCCTATTGAAGCCATGCAAAATGGAACTCCTGTCATAATCTCTAAGCAATCTGGCGTATCAGAAGTATTGAAAAATGCTTTGAAAGTTGATTTTTGGGATATTGATGAGATGACAAATAAAATATGTGCTGTGCTTAGATATAAGGAGCTTGCAGAAACACTGAGAGAGAATGGGTATAAAGAAGTGAGTAAAATGAGTTGGGAAGACCCTGCAAAGAAATGCTATGAGATTTATAAAGAAGTCAGTGGAGGAAAAAATGGTAGATGTTAATTTCTATTTTCAAGTGCATCAACCTTTCAGAATAAGAAAATACACCATCTTTGAGATAGGATACAACAATAACTATTTTGATGAGAAGAAAAACAAGGAAATATTTGAAAAAGTAGCAAAAAAATGTTATCTTCCTGCAAATAAGACAATACTAGAACTAATCCATCAGCATGACGGGAAATTTAATGTGACATATTCCATAACAGGAACTGCTTTAGAGCAGATGAGAAAATATTCTCCTAATGTGCTTGATTCTTTCCAGGACCTTGCAAAGACAGGATGCGTGGAGTTCTTATCTGAGACAATGTACCATTCATTATCGTGTCTTTTTTCCGAAGAGGAATTTAAAGAACAAGTAGAGATGCACAAAAAAGAGATATTCAATGAATTTAGACAGAGACCAACTGTATTCAGAAATACTGAGCTTATAATGAATAATCATATGACAAAAAAAATAGAAGACATGGGGTATGAGGGAGTAATAGCAGAAGGAGCAGATCATATTCTTGGATGGAGATCGCCGAATTATATTTATAATAATGTTTATGCGAAAAAAATTAAGCTGCTGCTGAAAAACTACAGGCTTTCTGATGATATCGCATTCAGATTTTCACAAAGATCTTGGAAAGAATGGCCTCTTACTGCTGAGAAATTTAGCCAGTGGGTCAATGCAGTTAATGGCAATGGTCATATTGTGAATCTCTTTATGGATTATGAAACTTTCGGTGAACATCAATGGGAAGACACAGGAATATTCCACTTTTTGAGAAAATTCCCTGAATTACATCTTAAAAATAAAGACAATGGATTCACGACTCCATCCAGCGCGATAAAAAAATATCCGGCTTTTGGAGAAATAGACATGCATAATTTTGTATCATGGGCAGATATAGAAAGAGACCTGACTGCTTGGTTAGGAAATCATATGCAGAATTCTGCGATTAAGCAGCTGTATATGCTTGAAAAACAGATAAAAAAGACCGGAGACCAGAAACTTATTGATGACTGGAGAAAACTTCAGACCTCTGATCATTTCTATTTCATGTGCACAAAATGGTTTGCAGACGGAGATGTCCATAAGTATTTTTCTCCTTATGAATCTCCATATGATGCATATATCAATTTTATGAATTGTCTTAATGACATTATAATAAGATTAAAAGAATATGAGGCTAAAAATAAATCAAGTACAAATAATTATGCGTTTGAAAGAGCATAGAAGGTGATAAAAAATGAAGATGAGACCAATACAACCTTTTCCAATTAGAGGCATTTATAGAAGTCAGGTAAACAAGAAAAATGAAGGCTTCTCAGTTATGGAACCTGTGCCTGATAACTTAGCTTTTATACTTAGAGATGGGACTAAACTGAGAACACTAAAAGAGTTAGCAGATGCCTTACATGTAATGGATTCTGGAACATTCATGCATCACGTCAATGAGAACAAGAACGATTTTGCCAGATGGATAAAAGATGTATATAAGGAATATGATCTCGCTAAGCAGCTTTTTCAAAGCGAATCAAAGGACGAGCATCAAATAATAGTATTAAAACATCTAGTGAATAAACTTTGGGAGGAAAGAAAATGAAACACATACATCCTGAACATGCAGAAAGAATAATATCAAAAACAGAAAAGCCATTTAGATTGCATCTTGGAGCAGAAATTAGCTCAATAAGAGAGCTTGCAGAAGCGCTTGATATTATGAGTGAAGATACGTTCAAGCATCATGTCAATGAGAACAAAAACGATTTCGCAAAATGGATAGAAGATGTCTTTAATGATGAGGAGCTTGCAGCTAAAATAAGACATCTCAAAAGCAGAGACAGAATAAAGACAGAACTCATTAAAAGGCTTAAGTTCATGGAGAAAATAGCAATGCAAGGAAGACCTCTTTATTACGATGAGTATATGGATCATCCAGTTAGAGATTTTGTGATAGGATTGCTTGTAGGAGTTGTGCTTGGGTTTATTATCAATTATATCGCAATTGTGTTCGGTTGAGAGGAAATAGTGATGAAGGAAATAGTACTTAAAAAAATCAGAAAACTAACTAAAAAAAAGAATGTTAGGCTCACAGACGGAGGCAACTCTGCTATATTTATTGCCTTATTGATATGCAAGCAGCTCGGCAAGAAAAGAGTGTATATACCAGACATGGCAGGCTGGATAACTTATGAGAAATATCCTCTTTTATTGGATTTTGAACTGAAAAAAGTCAAGACAGATTATGGAATCGTAAAGAGTTTAGAAATAGAAAAAGATTCTGTTGTACTTTGGCAGAACATGCCAGGTTATTTTGCCATACAAGATATGGAAATCTTATTAGAAGAATGCAACAAAAAAAATTCTATTTTGATAAATGATTGCACTGCAGACCCGAGAAAATCTACAGGCCACATAAATGTGTGTTCTTTTGGTAACGATAAACCAATCAATGTAGGATACGGAGGTTTTGTTGCGACTGACTTAGACGAAGTATGGAAATATAAGGATATATTTGATATTGTGAATGTATATCCTGTTGAGAATCTTATTCTTGATAAAATCAAAGATTTGGATTATAATCTTGAAAGATTAAAAAAATTATCAAAAAATATAAAGAAGGAACTAAAAGGATTCGACATCATACATAAATCAGATGAAGGTATAAATGTAATTATAAGATATAAAAATGAGAAAGAAAAGAAAAAAATAATTAAATACTGCGAATCAAATGGATATGAATTCACTCAATGTCCGAGATATATTCGAGTTATGGATGATGCTATTAGCATAGAGGTAAAGAGAAAAACAAGAAAATGATAAGGAGGATTTAAAATGGCAATATGTTTTTTGAAAAAGATAGCAGAAAACAAGGTGGATGACCTTGTGCACAAGAAATTTGTCAGATACTCCAGAGGCGAATTCGAGAAAGAAGAGCTTAAGATAAAGTTCGGCTCCAAAATACAGATGTGGGCAGGATATGAGTATATAGATATATTTTTTCAATTAGCTGCAAATATAGTAGAAGCAGAAGTAAGCATTAAAGGAATAATTCTTGCGAAAAATAATATAGACAATGACCTTTCTGGTTTCGGTATCAAACCTTCATTAGTAAAGAAAGTTAAAGCACTCATAAAATATCAGATATCTGCTAAACTTACACCAGACGAGTTCAGGAAATTCGTTAATAAATTTATAGATAATTATCTTTTGCTCAATCTTAAGTCAGAAGATATTGAAATAAAAACAAAAACAGCATTGCCTAAGCCAGGTACATTGACAGAGAAGTTTGTATCAATGAAGCTTCCAAAAAAATACGAGGCAATGATAAGGGATGAATTCTGTTTCAACTCCAAAGACAGTGAAGTAACAGTCAAACATAAGTATTTCATCACTGAGATAGACATACCTAAACAATATGAGAATGATCCAGAAAAAGCAAGATTAGAGGCAAGAAGAAAAGGAAAATTAATAATTGATGTGAATGGAAAGAAATCTGAGTTCAAGCTTGATGTTTAACATGGAATCCTATAATAATATCCTGATGAAGTATATTGTGCATGCGCCTAGGAAAAAAATCAAAGAGCTTAATGATATTGTCGATCAGAAATATGAGCAGCACAAGAGAAGAGTATTTGGATTCATAGAGAAAGACCATCTTGAAGGAAAAATATCTGACATAAAAAGATCAGAGCTTGAAAAAGCAATTGAGAACTCGGAATATGGAATCAAGATTGCTTTAGCGTATAGCACAATTGGAAATTTAGATATTTTTTTCCCACCTTTTGCTCTAATAAGCATTTTAGGGCGCACAGCTTATAATCTTACCCAAACCATAACTGCATATGTAAAGAATGATGACAAAAAAAAGAAAGTTTATTCTCTGAAGAGCAATCTTATTGCTCCTTTGCCAATAGTTGGGCCTCTTGCACCTTTGATCTCTGTATACGAGAATAATCCTAAAATATTCAATTATTTCATCAAAAGCTTGAAAATGAATGAAAAAAAGAGGAAAAGATGATTATATTTGATGAAAACTTTAGAGAGATATTTTCTGTACAAGTCATCTGTATAATTGGAGGATTAATAGTTGGTTCTATATTGGCAGCCTCAAGTGACAAGTTGCTGCTCATTCCTGGAATGATAATTTTGTTGCCTGGATTTCTTGAAATGCGAGGTAATATCAGCGGTACTTTTGCTGCAAGATTGAGTTCTGGTCTTTTCTTAGGCGTTATAAAAACAGATAATTTCAAAACTCACATAATAAAGGGAAATCTACAAGCTTCTTTTATACTTGCAATTATAGTATCTTTTTTTTTAGGATTACTTGCATGCTTATTTACATATCTCTTCACTCACACAATATACTATAAAATTATTTTTATACCTCTTATAGCAGGAATACTGGCAAATACAATTGAAATAATTATTACGCTTTTTGCAACATTCTATATCTTCAAAAAAGGACTTGATCCAAACAATATTATGGGACCTTTCGTGACCTCAACAGGCGACATAACTAGTGTTGTCTCTTTGCTAATAACGGTGATGATAATATGACATTAATAAAGAGAGACCTTGAGAAATTAAGAAAAATAGAGAGGCACAAGTATCATTCTTTGGTGCATCATATTCATAAGAAACATAAAATATCTAAAAAAACATTGTTTTATGTGAAGGAATATGGTCCTCACACAAATATTCCTAAAAGAATCATTAAAGAAAGTCTCAAGATTACATTGATGGCATCAATTGTGAGCTCATTCGGAGGAATAGCATTAGAATTCATAAAGCCAATCTTTGTTTCAGTTATTCCAATAATAATCCTAATGCCCATATTGAATGATATGATAGGCAACTATTGCAGCATCATCTCCTCAAGGTTTTCAACAATGTTGCATGAAGGCGAAGTAAAGAAAAAATGGTGGACTGATTTATCTTTGAAAAAACTCTTTTATCAGATCTTCATCATCGCATTCATAATGGCAATAGCAAGTGCAACATTGGCTCAGGTTGTAGCTGCAATTTCAAAGTATCCACAGGATGCCTTATTGATATCTAAAATATTTTTGATAGCGTTAGTAGATGTTCTTCTGCTAGTCAGCATATTATTCTTTCTATGCATCTTTGCGGGCCTATATTATTATAAGAAAAAAGAGGATCCAAATAATTTTCTGATACCCCTAACTACTTCAGTTGCTGATTTGGGAAATATGGTCATCATAACAATATTAATAATTCTGTTCTTTTAATTCACAAAATATATAAATCAAAAGACAAGAAAGAGAATAATGAAAAGACCATGGATAAATTACATTGTTGATATAGGAATGCTAATTGCTTTTATTCTGGTGGCTATTACAGGCATATTGAAGTTTCCAGGATTGCTAAAAGCATTAGGTATCGGGATTAGAGGATTTAAGTGGTTCCTTATAAGCAAAATACATGATTGGAGCGGCATGGCCTTGGCAGTTCTGGCCTTAGTACATTTAATTCTTCACTGGAATTGGCTTGTTGCAATGACAAAATCATTATTCAGAGGGAAACAATGAGAAAAATATTTATATTTTTTGGTGTTCATTATCATATTCTCAGTGCTTGGATGTAAGTCTGAACAGCCTCAACAATTCACATATCAGCAAGTGCAGATAAATACTCAATCAGCTTGCCCTAATGGTATAACAAATGACCCTGCGCCAGGACTATGCAACCAATATATTGATAGAAATAACAATAATTTGTGCGATAAAAGCGAGACAATTTAGATATTTATATAGATATTTATATAAATATAATCTTCTGATGAAATAAATATGTCTGACAAAAATCAGGAAAAAGAAACAAAACAACCTTTAAGCAAGAAATGGAAGGCATTCAAGCTAACATTTAATTGGATCTATAATTCAAGCAAACCCATAACATATTTTGTAATTCTCTTCTCAGCAATCGGTGGTTTGATAAATATTATTGAACCATATGTATTCAAGGTTATTATAGATGAATTAGTAGGAACTACAAAAAGAACACTGGCTCAATCTTTGGGATTAGGAATATTAGGAATTTTGGTGATTTATGGTTTCTCTAAAATTCTTCAAATCATCTATTGGGATACTTCCAGTATTTTGAAAAGAATGCATAGCACTAAAATTGAAAAATATGGAACATATAAGATGCTTGAAAAAATATCTTCTTTAGATGTTGAGTATTTCGAGAATCCTGAATATTATAATAAGCTTACAAAGACAGCTCATCATAATTGGAGAGTTCTTGACATCTTCTGGATGTTCACTGTATTTATCTATGAATTTGTTGCTACGTTTGTTGTTTTGGCTGCATTATTAGCTTTTAGTTGGAAGATAGTGCTATTGATAGTCGTTGCAGCAATACCAAGCATATATATTGCATTGAAAGCTTCAGAAGTGCTTTGGAGCGCATTCGATACAACTTCTCCTATTTATAAAGAGGCCTATTATTACAGATGGTTGTTGAGCGAAAACAAGGAAGCCATCAAAGAGATAAGGATGTTTGGATTAAAGACTCATTTCCTTGAGAAATTCGAGAACTTGTTTACTAATTTTGTCAAAAAACAAGATAAAGCAGCCATAAAACAATTCTTTAGCTATATAGGAATCGCGATTGTTGAAGGATGCCTAAGCGTATATGCAGCATGGATAGTTGTCGATTTTTATATTAAAGGCAGGATATCAGTAGGAGAATTGACTTTCCTCTGGGCTGTACTTTTTCAATTTGCAGGCCACACAAGATGGTTTGTCAGAACAATATCTGACTTAAACACTAATTTGAACTTCATAACACCTCTTGTAGACATATTTGCACTTAAAAACAAGATAAAATCTCCTGAGAATCCAAAGAGATTTCCTGTAAAACTGAAGAAAGGCATTGAATTCAAAAATGTCACTTTCACTTATCCTAGAGCAAAAAAACCAAGCCTAAAAAATATTAATTTAGTCATCAGGCAAGGTGAAAATGTTGCTTTAGTTGGAGAGAATGGATCTGGAAAAACTACGCTGATTAAATTATTGACAAGATTGTACGATGTGGATAAAGGAGAGATATTGATAGATGGCGTGAATATTAAGGAATATTCATTAGATGATTTGTATGAGAGAATAGGAGTCATTTTCCAGGATTTTATGAAATATGAAGGACTTGTGAAAGAAAATATACAATACGGCAACATTAAGATTGTTTCAAAAAAGAAATTACATGAAGCAGCGGTGAAAGCTGGCGCATGGGAATTCATAAAAGAGCTTGAAGAGAAATATGATACAAAAGTTGGCACAAGAATATATGACACAGGAAAAGAGCTTTCTATAGGCCAATGGCAGAAGATAGCTTTGGCAAGAGCATTCTTCAAAGATGCTGACATACTTATCTTAGATGAGCCGACTGCAGCTGTAGATGCAAAAGCAGAATATGAAATATTTAAGAGGTTCGAGAAACTCAGCAAAGGAAAGATAACTGTGCTTATATCACACAGATTCTCCACTGTAAGGATGGCTCATCGCGTCATTGTGATGGATAAAGGTAGAATAATCGAGCAGGGTTCGCATAAGGAATTGATGAAGAAAAAAGGTAAGTATGCCATGTTATTCAGTCTTCAGGCGCAAGGTTATAAAGAAGAGAAAGAATAATTAAGTTAAATTTCTAATAATATGATTTTTCTACTAATATGATTTAAAAGCAAATTTTATTTTTTGCAATAATTTTATATATTCTTGAGTCTAATTAGCATTTATGAGAAGAAAAGAAAAAAGCAAATTGCATCTAGTTATATATATCTTATTCATTATATTTTATCTTTCTTGTGGAATTTATAACTTCAATAGAGGCTCTGAATGGATAATAGACAATATAATTGCTGCTTTTTTTCTCACTTTGTTTTTTATCCTTAGAAAAAAGCTTTTTTTAGATTATAAATCATATTTGTTGATTTGCTTTGCGTTTTTGCTACATAATCTCGGAACATTTGGATTTTATAGTTTTCGCTATAAGGATTTAGCATATGATAACCTTACGCATCTTGTTGTATGCGGTATCTATACTTTTTTATTAATAAAATTTATTCAGAAAAAATACAATATAAGAAAAGATAAACATCGTGCTGCTGTTGTGCTGGCAGCAATAAGCATTGTTTTTCTATTCTCTGCCATCACTGAGATAACTGAATATTATGGCTTTATGTCTTTGGGAGTAGGAGATGGTCTTCTTTATGCAGGAGCAGGCGATAGTGATCGCTCTCCTGATGATGTTAGAGGACAGTATATTGATACCATGGAAGATATGATTGTGAATATCATTGGAGCTGCTTTAGGCGCTGTAACCTACTTTTTTCTTTCAAAAAAAGCATTATATTCCAAAAAATTTATAAATAAATATATATCTAAACCGACATATTGGTTATGATATATCATAATAGATATATCGGAATCGACATAATAAAAATGAGAACGGCTCATCTTAGGGAAATTGTATTAAATTGCTTGCAACAATGTCCTGACTCAGGTTATGGTATAATCGTGAATATAAAAAATAGCACAGGTTGGAAACCAAGCACTGGAAGTATATATCCTTTGTTGAATCAAATGAAAACAGAAGGTTTGCTTGGCGAAAGAAAGACAAAGAAAAAGAACATTTATTATATCACAACAAAGGGAGAAGAGACTCTAAAGGAATTAAAAAAAAATCATGAAAAAATAATTGAAGAGATGAAAAAAATAATAAAAATATTAGGAAGAATAACTGGTCAGGATTGCATTGAAATAATAGAAGAGATGGAAAAACAATTAAGAGAAGGAAAGGCTCCTTTTGAGGAGATATTTGAAGAGAGTTTAAGGCTTAAAAAAAATATTGCAAGAATATCAAAGGAAGGAAAAATGAGAAAAAATGCTGATAAAATAAACCAGATTTTAATAAAAACAAACAAAGAGCTTGAGAAAATATGAAAAAAAATATTCCCATAATAGAACTTAACGGAGTGTGTAAGCATTATCAAATGGGAAAGAATATAGTAAGAGCAATATGTAATGTTGATTTGAGTGTGAAAAAAGGAGATTTTATTGCCATAATGGGTCCTTCTGGCTCTGGAAAGAGTACATTAATGAATCTAGTAGGTGCACTTGATGTTCCTACTTCAGGCACAATTAAGTTAGATGGCCAGGATATCTCAAAATTGAGCGAATCAGAGCTTGCTAGACTAAGAGGAAAGAAAATAGGATTTGTGTTTCAGCAATTTAATCTCATAAAAAATCTTACTGCTTTAGAAAATGTTATGCTTCCAATGACATTTCAAGGTGCTAGTTTTGAAGAGAGAAGAAAAAGAGCTTCGTTTTTACTTTCAGAAATTGGTCTCGGAGACAGGATGAATCATACTCCTAATGAACTTTCAGGAGGACAGCAGCAAAGAGTTGCAATAGCAAGAGCATTGGCAAATGATCCTGAAGTTATACTAGCAGATGAACCCACTGGAAATCTTGATACCAAAAGCGGAGAGAATGTTATGGATATATTAATTAAGTTACATAAGCTGAAAAAAACAGTGGTTATGGTTACTCATGATCCTGATATTGCAGAACATGCAGAAACTGTTGTTATGTTGAGAGATGGAAAAATAATCAGAATAAAAAAAGGTAAAAATCATAAAAAATAGAAAGGTGATTCAAATGAATAAAATAGTTGTGTCAATAATTTTGATACTGATTTTAGCTACAACTGCAGTTGCGCAACTTGGATTTCAAGAGAGCGCAGATGTTGAAGTGATGCTCCTAAATCAAGACCCAGATCCTGTAAGGCCTGGTGAGATTTGTGAGCTAACATTTCAAATAGAGAACAATGCAGGTGGTACAATAAGGGATGTGGTTGTTGAGCTCTTGCCTGAATATCCATTCAGGATTAGGCCAGGAGATAATACGCAGCAATTTCTAGGCGATATCGGAGGTTTTCAGAGAGACAAAAGAGTGCATACCTTCAAGTACAAAATAATCACAGATAGAGATTCTATACAAGGCATGCATGAGCTCAAGCTTAGATACAGGACTGAAAGTTATGATTGGGTGGAAAAAAGTGTGATGGTAAAAGTAAGCACGCCTGATGCGAATATAAATATAGATTCTATAGTTTCAGAGCCAAAAAAGCTTTTCCCTGGAAAAGATGG
>JBBIVF010000002.1:0-21443 GCA_037439845.1 Candidatus Woesearchaeota archaeon | reverse complement strand
CTCTTGATTTTAGCTCTGAACTATTGCCTCTTGCGCCAATAGGAACATCATCAACACAAAAAATTCCTTATCTTAAAGCAGGAGATTCAGGTGTTTTTGAGTACAAAATATTGCCTTATGCTGATGCAGAATCTAGGATATACAAAGTTCCTGCAGTATTAAGCTATTATGATGAGACTGGAACTAAGATGCAGAAAAACGATGTTATTGCTATCATAGTAGGAGCAGAACCTGACCTTCAAGTCACGATAGACAAAACCGCGGTTTACAAAAAAGGACAAACAGGAGACATCACATTCAGAATTTCAAATAAGGGAGTGAGTGATATTAAATTCATGACTGCAAAAATAATGGATGATACAGTTCTTAAAGTTATTGGACCAAATAGTGTTTATATTGGAGGAGTGGACTCAGATGATTTTGAGCTAGTCACTTTTAAAATAAATGTAAAACAAGGAAAGGATGTGGTAAAGATACCTATCTTGCTTGAATACAAAGATGCCAATAATGACGAGTATACAGAGAAAATTTATGTGAATTTACCTCTATATTCTTCCAGAGAAGTCAGAAAATATGGACTTGTTAAGGGAACATTATGGTCAACAGTTATAGTGCTTTTCATAATAATCGGTGCAGGTTATTGGTACTGGAAGAAGAGAAAGGCAAAAAAGAAGAAATAGACTATGTTTAAAGACAAGGTAATCTTTGCAATAAGAACATTCAAGTCAAGAAAGCTGAGGAGCTTCTTGACAATGATAGGAGTTTTTATAGGCATAGCTGCAATTGTAGGATTGATTTCTTTAGGACAGGGCCTTAAAGAAACTGTTAATGAACAATTCAGGTCATTAGGCACAGATAAAATAATCATAATGCCTGGCTCTTCATTAATGAGTGTAACAACAGCGAGTGCAAAGTTATATGACAAAGATGTTGAAACAATACTAAAGGTCCAAGGTATAAAAGATCTGGCCTTATTCAAATATAGATCTGATAAGGTCACATTCAATGGAAAAAGCATATATTCTGTTATTACTGGAGTTCCTACTGAAAAAGGAATAAAAATTTTAACTGAATCTTTAGGCACTGATATTGTTGAAGGAAGAATGCTGCAAAAAGGTGAAACTAGCAAAGTTGTAGTAGGGTGGAAATTTGCTAATGATGACAAAATGTTTGGAAGAAAAGTTCAGATAGGAGACAAAATCGAAATTCAAAATAAAAAATTTGAAGTTGTTGGAGTGTTTGAAAGCAGGGGAAATGATGCTGATGACCTCTCTATTTACATCCCCTTAAGCGCCTATGAAAATCTATATGATCAAGAATATATCGATATGATATATGCGCAAACAATTTCTGGAGTGGATAATCTTGCTGTTGCCGAGAAAATAAAAAAAGAATTGAGAAATTCTAGGGGTTTAGAAGAAGGAGAAGAAGATTTTACAGTGCAAACTCTAGATCAATTGCTTGAAAGTTTTGGAACAATATTGAACATACTAAATATAATATTGCTTGCAATTACTTCAATAAGCCTTGTTGTCGGAGGCATAGGAATAATGAATACTATGTATACATCTGTATTAGAAAGAAGAAAAGAAATAGGGATAATGAAATCAATAGGAGCAAAGAATTCAGATATTATGCACATTTTTCTGATTGAAGCTGCATTGCTTGGGTTTATAGGCGGTGTTATTGGCATTCTTTTAGGAGTAATAATGGGAAAGACAATAGAATGGTTTACTGTTAATGTGATAAAATTTGCTTTGATACGAGTAGTTTTTCCTCCAACATTAATATTTGGGGCTTTATTATTTGCGATAATTACTGGAATAATAAGTGGAGTGTTGCCTGCAATACGGGCTTCTCGTCTAAATCCTGTGGAGGCACTTAGAAAATGAAAGAATTTTTCAAGATAGCCATCAACAATATAATGCATAGAAAGCTGAGAAGCTGGCTGACCATGATAGGTATATTCATAGGCATAGCTGCGGTTGTCTCTCTTGTTGCTCTTGGAAATGGATTAGAGGGTGCAGTAAGTTCTGAATTCGAGAAATTGGGTTTCAATAGAATAATTATAACGCCTGCAGGAGCATTCATGGGTCCATTGAGTGGCGAGTACTCAAATGTTAAATTAACTGATAAGGACATAGATACGGTGAAAAAAGTTTCCGGAGTACAACATTCTGCTGGTATTATCGCAAGAAGCGTGCTTATGACTTATCGAGATGAAACAAAGGCAGTTAATGCTTATCTTCATGAAGCAGATAAGGAAACATTAGAGACATTAGATGATGCAAACTTATTTGATGTGGAAATTGGAAGAGAATTCAGGAAAACTGATACTGGAAAAGTTATTGTTGGCTGGACTTTGGCAAATGATGTCTTTGAGAGAAAGATAAGACCTGGTGATGAAATTGAGATATTTAATCAAAAATTCAAGGTTATTGGAATCCAGAAAAAAACAGGAGCAGTGCCTTATGACAATGGAATCAGACTGAATCTTGGACAGATGAAAAAATATTTTGACATCTCAGATAAATATACTGTGATTATCGCGATAGTAGATCCTAAAGGAGATGTAGAGGCAGTAGCAAATGATATAAAGAAAGAGCTGAGAAAAGAAAGAGGCATAAAAGAAGGAGAAGAAGATTTTACTGTGCAGACAGCCAAACAAGTGCTTGACACAGTAATGCAAATATTTAATATAATTCAAGCTGTTGTAGTTGGGATAGCGGCAATATCCTTAATAGTCGGAGCAGTAGGCATAGCAAATACAATGTATACTTCTGTGCTTGATAGGACACAAGAAATAGGTGTGATGAAAGCCATTGGAGCAAAGAATAGTGATATAGTTGCAATTTTTTTGATAGAATCTGGACTCTTTGGTCTTGTGGGTGGAATTATAGGATTAGGCATAGGTTATGGTATAGCAACTTTTGTTGCATATATTGCAAGGACAATTTTAGCGTCAAACCTTTTTGTTGCCTCTGTTACTCCTGGATTTATGATTGGAATGCTGGCATTTTCATTTGTACTAGGCAGCATTGCAGGAATATTGCCTGCATTACAAGCAAGTAAATTGCAGCCTGTTGAAGCATTAAGATATGAATAAGAAATAAATAAAGCAAAGACGAGAAGAAAATATGAGTAAAGGAAAATTATCTTGTTTTAATTATTTTCTCACAATAAAGTTGACCATTAACAAGACCTAATTCATATGTTTCGATAACATTTTGATTGGACAATAGTGCGGTCAAGAAATCTTCTGTTGTTGTGCAGTGCAAAGTAGGATTATTAATATATCTTGGTTCAAATTCTTTTACTACTGAGTCCTCTGTGACAATTCCCATATGCATTATGCCTTTGGTGTACATCTCCACATCTACATTTATTCTTTCATTTCCATAATTAGTTTTGAAAACAGTTGGTATGAATCTTGGATCTAATTTTTCGGCTTTTTCTTTTAGTTGAGGATAAAGAGATGATTTTTCTGATAAGGCCAAAGTAACTATTATCAAAACTATAAATGCAACAGGGATTGCCTTGTTCCATACCATAGATTTATTTCTATATTATAAATATATAAATGTTATGGAAATGTTTTTAAGAGATCCAAAGTTTCTATATAGAAGATGAAATGGGCGTTTTTCGGCAATATACACAGTAACTTCCAGGCTTTAGAGGCAGTTCTAAATGAAATCAAAAGTCATAATGTTAAAGAAATTTATTGTCTGGGAGATATTGTCGGATATTTCAATGAACCTAAAAAATGCGTTGAAAAAATAAGAAAGGAGAATATATTGTGCGTTATGGGAAACCATGACAAAGCTGCGATTGGCAGACATAAAAATAATCTTGATGATGAGATATTACTAACAGATGGATATTCTGCAGGAGAACTGTGTTCTTTTTCTGAGGAGTTAAAGATTTTTGAAGGCGAGAATAAAAATAAATCACTGAAATTTGTCAAGGAACTTCCAATGAAGATTGAAGAGGAGAATTTCATTATTGCTCATGCAAATCCTTTTTCTGAAAATTTCAGCAAAATATATGAAATGGGAGAAATAGAGAAATTCATTCAAAATGTGCTGAGCTCAAAACAGAAATATATCATAACAGCACACGGCAGCCAAAGCAGAATAATAAGAATACACAATAAAATTGGATATAACAATATCCATATTGAGGGAGATGATTTTAATATAGAAATAGACGATGACCACAAGTACTGGATTAACCTAGGAACAACAGGAGGGCCTTATGAGTCAGGAAAAAAGCCAAAAGCAGAGATTATGATAATGCAACACGACAAGACAAGCACGATTATTAAAATAAAGAGAATAGAATATAATGCCTATAACTTTGTCAAGGGGCTTGAGTCAAATCCGTTTTTTGCAAATTTAGCTTTAACAAAAAGAACAATAGATTGTATCAAGAAATACGGAATCTGTGAAAAAGTTGAAGCGCTGGAGAATAAATCAATAAACATATTTGGAATGATTTTGTGATGATGTCTTGATAATTTAACAAAGATATATTCTAGATGTTATGTAAATTTTTAGTAATTAAAAACTCAAATTTTGGTAAAACCTATTATAATTTCTGCTTCTTTTACTTTAATTGTTTCTACAACTCCCTTGCCTTTGACTTCAGATACAATCTTGACTGATTTAGCTCCAACCCTATCTTTAATCATATCCTCAAATCCTTTAAGAGATATATTACCTTTTGTTATAATTTCTAAATCGATTAAATCTGTCTTTTGTAGTCCTACTTTTTTTCTCAATATTTGTACTCTCCTGCAAACCTCTCTGGCAAAGCCCTCGTTTTCAAGCTCAGGAGTTCTTGTTTTATTAAGAAGTATTGTTCCATACTTGAACTCTACGCCTTCATAGTTTTTAGGATATTCATTCTCTATTATCAAATAATCTTTAAGTATATTCACTGTTGTGTCATTTATCTTGAAATCATAGCTTCCATTCTTCTCTATTTTTTGCAAGATAGATTCAGGACTCTCGATAGCGAGTTTGGCAATTATCTGAGGGCTTAGTTCTCCGTACAATGGCTCTAATTTTTTGTAATCTGGCTTGACTTTTTTGCTTAGTTTGAAATCCTTTACTATCTTTAAATCTTTTACATTCACATAAGACTTGAGGGTATTTGAAACGCTTTCCAGTGCTTTTCTTGCCTCGTCGTTTTCTATTATAATAACAGCTTCCTTTAAAGGCCATCTCACTCCGAGTTGGCATTTCTCTCTGCAGAAAAGAATGGACTGCATTGCTGTATGCATTATTTCCATGCTCTCTTCAAGCTGTTTGTCTATGAATTTTTCGTTATAATTCGGCCAATCAAAAAGATGTATTGATTCTTCTTTTAAATCAAATGCTTCTTTCATGTTTTGATATATCTTCTCAGTTATGAACGGCACTATTGGCGCTAAAAGTTTTAGTATTGTCATATAAGTTTCGAAACATACATTCAAAACAACCTGTTTCTCTTCCTCTGTGCCCATAGATACCTTATCTCTTACATATTGTATGTAATTCCTGCTAAGGTCAAGATAAAGATCTTCTGCTAATTTAGGTGGCTCATTTATAAGGTAAGAATCGAATTTTTCAGTCATCTCCTTTATTGTGGAGTGTAATCTTGAAAGTATGAATTTTTCTTCTAATCCCAAATCCTTGAATTTTTGTTCTGGCTTCATTCCTGAATTCTTTGCCAGATCTATTATGAACCTGTGAATATTCCAAAAGATGTTAAGATTCTTGAATTTTAGTTCAACATCAGCAAAGTTATAATTCATATCAACACCAGGAAGAGCTGCTCCTATCATGTAATTTCTCATTGTATCTGCGCCATATTTGTCTATTACCTCATAAGGCAATATGTAATTTCCTAGTGATTTTGATTGCTTTCTGCCTTGAGCATCATTCACAAAGCCGTGCATATAGACTGATTTGAAAGATGGTTTTTCCATTGACACCATAGAAGCTACAAACAGCATATTAAACCACCCTCTTATTTGGTCTTTTCCTTCAAGAATAAAATCAGGTGGAAATAATTTATTGAAAAGGTCTTTTCTTTTTGGATAATCAAGACAAGTCCAAGATGTAGTGCCTGCATCTATCCATACATCCAGAACATCAGGTATTCTCTCTTTTGTGCCACCACATTTGCATTTGTACTTAATTTCGTCTATAAATGGCTTATGAAGATCTTCTGGCAGTTTGCCTGCCTTGCTCTTTAGCTCATCTATTGAGCCTATGACATCATATTCGTGACATTTCTTGCATCTCCATATAGGTACTGGGCATCCCCAAAATCTTTGCTTAGAGATTGAATTGTCTCTTAAGTTCTTCAACCAAGAATCATATGCATTAAAGGCTGCTTTTGGCACCCATTGTATATCATTGTTGAGCTGGATCATCTTTTCTTTAAGGTCTTCTATCTTAAAGAACCATTGCTTTGTTGTTCTGAAAACAACAGGAGATTTACATCTCCAGCAAAGAGGATAATCGTGCTGTATTGGAGTTGTAGCAATTAGTACTCCCTTCTTCTTTAACTCATCTATGAATTTCATGTCATCATCTTTTGCTCTCCAACCTGCGAATTTGCCCATCTCTTTTGAGAAATAGCCTTGCTCATCAAGCTCGTTATATGGAGGTATGCCTTCTCTATGTCCTACTTCGTAATCTTCAGGACCGCAACCGGGAGCCATATGCACAAGACCAGAACCTGCGCTTGTATCAACATATTCTGAACTCATCACAACAGTGTGTATTTTCTTTGATTTTTCTCTTAATTTGTCGAAAGATTGTTTGAGCTCCTCCTCAAAAGGATGCTCATATGCTATTCCTTTTAATTTCTCTCCTGGAAACTCTTCTAGTATCTCAAGTTTATGTTTAGTAAAAGAATGCACAATAGCTCCTGATAATTGCTTTGCAGTTATCCACACCTCATCTCCGACCTTCATCCTTACATAGATGATTTCTGGATTCACCATCACTCCTAGGTTGAATGGTATTGTCCAAGGTGTTGTTGTCCATATTATTAGGTACTCATTCTTTTTGTTTTTTATCTTGAATTTCAAGAATATTGACTCGTCGCTAACTTCTTTATACTCTAATTCGTGTTTTGCATTTGCTGATGCGCAGGTTGGACACCAAGGCATGGTTTTTTTTCCTTCGTATAATCTTCCATTTTCATGTGCTTTCTTGATGAGCCACCATTCTCCCTCAAAAACTTCTGGAGATATTGTTTGATAGGCATTCTCAAAATTCATCCACACACCCATTCTCTGAAAATCTTTGTTCATCTTTATCATATGCTCAACTGCAAAGTCCTTGCACGCAGTTGTGAATTTGTCTATACCTATTTTGTATATGTCATCTTTGCTAACAATACCCATTTTTTTCTGGACTGCATTCTCGATTGGAAGACCATGCATATCATAGCCGGCTCTGTCCCAAACATCAAATCCTCTCATTCTCTTATATCTGAGAACCATATCTTTCAATGCCTTGTTCCAAGCAGTGCCTATATGTACTTGTCCGTTTGCATACGGAGGACCATCTAAGAAATAGTAGAGCTTTTTTCCTTTGTTCTTTTCTTTTGCTTTCTGGTATAAGTTATTCTTTTTCCAGAATTCCAATATTTCTGGTTCCAGTTTTGTGAAGTCATATTTGTCTATTAACATTTGTAGCAAAGGGCATGCTCTAATTTATAAAGGTTATTTTAGGGTATTTCTGTTTATTAAAATTCTTTCCGATATTTAGTATAAATTTAATCATTTTTAAGTAATTTTTAAAATATTTTTGAAGAAAAAGACATTAATTCCTTAAATCATATCTCTTTACCACAATTTATGCAGATTTCACTATTCCTCTCTTTGTCAAACCTTGTATTAAGGCCATATTTTAATTTAATAGAACAATATGGGCATCTCGGTTCCAAGAATTTGGTATCATCAAAGAAGTCCATTTTCAAATATAATATAGTTCATTTTAGTATATAAATATTAAGCATATATAGAATATATCTTACCTTTTTTCTAATTTATTTAATGCGTCAATAAGATTATCTATTTTAGAAGTATCTGTTTTGGGTGAAACGTGCTTTTTCTTTTCTGCTTTATTTTGAGTGGGTTTTTCTTCAAGATATTTATTTATCTTTGTTGGTGCTTGGAAAATAGGCTTTTTTATTATCTCTTTTTGCTCTTTGACTTTCTTTTTGTCAGATAATTTCTTTTCTTTTATTATTTTGCCATCTTCTTCAACATAATTATAATTTTTCACATGCCTGAAATCTTTTTTGAGAGTTTCTGGGATTTTTGACGCGACAAAAACCCTTGGTCTGTAATGTTTGTTTGCAATCATCAATGTTTTAACAACATCTATTGATAGTCCATAATTTTGGGCTATTGCTAATGCTGCTGCTTCCTCTGAAAGAGTAAGATTTTCAACTTTCAATTTTTTGAGGTTGAGAGGTTGTGTTATTGACCTTATTTTCTTTATTCTTTTCAAATTATTTGTTGAGATTAAAATATTCAATGCTTTCGGCTCTATGAATGATTTTGGCATAATTATATAGGGGGAAAGCAAGAATAAAAATAAAAATGCTGCCGCAAATGCATAGCCTATAAGCTGGGTTTTTTCGCTTATACTGGAAATCACTTTTTCTGGTATTATTATTTCTGGCACTTCTGGTTTTTCAACAATAGGTGGCTTTTCTGGTGGTATAGTAGGAGGACATATACCGCAGTCCTGTTGACAAGTTGAGCAATTCTCATTTGCATCACAAACTCTATTTCCACAGTCAGAACATTTACCACAATCGTGAGGACACAAAAAACAGTCTTCTGGGGCTGTGCAAAGTCCATCTCCGCAAAGCTCACATTCTCCACAATCTCGCGGACAAGTTGAGCAATTCTCGTTTGAATCACATATTCTGTTTCCGCATCTTGGGCCTCCTCCGCCACCACCTCCTCCCCCAGGAGTATAAGGTCGTGTAAGCATTGGGCCATAATCAATAACATATCCGTCACTATTTGCGCCGTTTGTGGCAGAGTAAGGATATTGACTTCCTGAATCTCCCCATCCATCTTGATTTGTGTCTGTAATGTTTAGCGGTATTGAAAATATATCGCTCCAATAGTTTCCTGTAGGATATGGAGGAGGACTTACGCTTGTGTTTGAAGTAATGTTCCAGTGATTGCATCCTGAACAACTGCTGTCATTTGCCTGCAATGTATTATTAATAAAATAATTAAAGTAAATACTATTATTTACAGAGAAGTTGTCATTTATGCTTATTCCGTATTCGTTATAAATGATTGTGTTGTTCTCTATAATGTTGTCTTTACTTAAATCAGAGGAGGAACCATTTATTGAGATTCCGTATGTATTTTCAGAAATTTTGTTTTTTATTATCCTGCTGTTGTTACTATTTCTAATTCTCAAGCCATAATTATTACTATATATGTTGTTAAGAAGTGCAGAGTTATTTTCTGTGTTTATTCCGATGCTCATTCCTATATTTGTATTATTATATATATCATTACTTTCTAATACATTGTGAGAACTACCAAAATCAAGAGCTATTCCCTCTGTGTTGTTATATATTGTATTGTTTGAGATAGCATTGTAACTGGAGAGACTCCTAAGAACGACACAATACTGATTGTCATATAAATTATTGTCCTTAATGATATTATATGTTGAATTGTATAAATGTATCCCCCGGTCGCTATCAAATATGTTGTTGCTTTCTAATATGTTATTGTTACTATCTTTAAGAGAGATGCCATCAGAAGATATTTTTTGTATGATATTATTTTCTATCTGGTTATTATCTGCAGTTTCTGCATAAATGCCTATTGAATTATTAGAAATATTGTTTTCTATTATAATATTGTAACTCGCTTGTGAAATGTTAATTCCTATATTCATGTTATCATATATAAGATTGTTACTAACAGTGTTGTTTGAACTTAGTAAGAGAAGTATTCCTTCACTATTGGTATAAATAGTGTTGGTTGTAAGATTATTGTTAGAACTTGATTCAAGATAAATACCATATCTAGTATTGTTGTATGCTGTATTATTGAAAAGTATATTATTAGAATTTGAGAAAAGTCGAATCCCAATATAATTGTTGTATGCAGTATTGTTTTGTATATTTGTATGATTACCAGAAACTAATATACCTAATTCATCAGATATTTCAGAATTATATATTCTATTATTGTATATCTTTCCATAATCTCCTCTTATGTCAAGTATATGATGACCAAAAGCAAAAGTATTATTATTTATTATTGCATTATCCGATTTTATTACAACACCATAAAGATCATCATCACTTCCAGAATAAATTCCTGCATAACTTATATTAGAATTGCTTATCTCGACAAGAGTATTCTCTTCTGCAATGAAGAAATAATGAGCAGAGCTATTTCCCCCAATATCTTTACCATTAGTAATGATGCTGTTATTTGTTATATTCAATATTCCATTAGCAAAATTAAATCCAAATTCACCATCATAAGATGCATTTACATATATTGTTGTGTTGTCTATGATTGTATCATTGTTTCTTGTAACATTATAATATACTATACAAATTTTGTTGTGAAGCTCACAAGAATCTGGTTCAACAAAACAACTGCACGGGTCAATATTTATAATTATCTCATTTCCTAGAGAGTAAAGTCTGCTTTCATTGATATTAAGAATGACGCTATTGTTCATTATTCCTTTACTTGCTTCAATTTTATGAGGAGTTTTATTAGAATATTCACCACTATTATTAATCTCATATTCTACAGTGATATTGCTTGAAGTAAGACCATTTGAATCTGTGATAAGATTGTATTTAGCAGTTGTGTTAGATGCTGGTTCATATACATTAACATTAGCATTACTAATATTATTACCTGAATTATCTACCACTCTAACTTGAATATACCATCTTTGCTTTATTACTCCTTCATTATTACTTCCAGCACAAAAATTGTTGCTATCATTTAATTCTATACCATCTTGTACACTTCTTGCATTCTCCTGCCATATTCCATATAAACCATTATAACATAGTGTATTGTTTAGTATATTTGTTGCTGTTTCATTAATGGAAAGATTGTAATTTCCAATTCCACTATAAGAGTTGTTGTTTATAATATTGTGAGTAATATTTGCTGTTGCATTGATAAGTTTTAGTCCATCTCCAAGATTATTAGAGATGTTGTTAAGTGTTATAATGTTGTTTCTTGTATTGTTCAGCACAATACCTGTATCAAGAGATCGCATTCCTGTAATAAGATTCAATATTATGTTGTTATTATTTGCTTTATCTATTATTATACCTGTAGCATTGCTTTCAGTTATTGTATTATTCTCTATTGTAATATTATCTGAACCTTTATAGACATAAACTGCATAATTACTTGTATTAATTATATTATTATTTCTTATAATATTATTATTTCCTTTTGTTATTATACCTCCAATATATGCATTAATTATTGTGTTGTTCTCAAAAACATTATTGTCTGATTTGTAGTAAGGATAGCCAATACCGCCGAGTATTACTGCAGGTCTTGTAGTTGATTGATTTGTTTGATTTATTATTCTGTTATTATGAATATAATTATTTCCTTGTTGAACTATAGCAATACCTCTATTTCTGAAATTTGTTATATTGTTGAATGATATATTTACATTAGATCCATTCAAGAGGTCTATTCCACTAGAAACATTATTAATTAGATTCTCTGTTATAATACTATCTGATAAGAAGCTGTTTGTAAGAATTTCAATAGCATTTGAACCTTCATAATTATTTCCATTAATAATGTTTTTTGATATACTAATATTTCTATTTCTAGAATTTGAGAAGAAGTGAATGCTATTAACGCTTACTGAATAAAAAGAAGATATATTATTTCTACTTATCTCAATATTAGAATTGTTATTCATAAATCCTAATAGATTTGAAGTACCTAAATTATTTACAACATTATCACTAAATGAAGAATCTGAAACATTGGTAAATCTTATATAATCATTGAATACACTGTTCTGAATTGTTATCTCTCTACTGTTTTCTATTTCCGAACTCTGTAAGATGCTGTTGTTTGTTGCATTTATTTTACTACTATTTTCTATGTTTAGACCATTGCTTGAAGTTGATAAAGACACATTGTTATCTTTTATAATTACTTCTTGAGAATTAGTTATGTTGAACGCCATAGAGCCTGATAAAATACTATTTATTCTGTTGTTCTCTACCAATATGTTTCTTCCGTTATAAATGAAGATTGAGTTTTGAGCACAATCTTTTAGATAGTTGTTAGTAATGTTTATGTTGTTCATACCTGAATTTCCTTGTTCATAGAAATATATGCAGTTTTTGCTTTTAGATATATTATTTTCTTCAATGATAACATTTTCTGCTTTTGTCCATAAACTCAATGCTCCTTCATTCGAGGTGTCATTTATGATTGTGTTTTTTCTGAATACTATATTTTCTGAGTGATTATACCCTGTAATACCAATCCCGGTATATTTTGTATTTTTTACTGTGTTGTTCTCAAATGTGATATTGAATAAATTTTTTGTTTCTATCCAAGGACCAAAATACACATTCTCAAAATAGTTGTCTTTGATGAGTATGTTGGATGCATAACCATAACCATAATCAACGAAATACAATGCACCTATATCTCCAGAAAAATTAAGGAATATGTTATTTGTTATTGTTATATTGTCATAATTATCACTAGAACCAATATAGTTCCCTATTCCATTATAGACATTAATTAATTTATTATTATGTATTAAGATATTTATTGCTGAACCATCAAAAAAAATGACAGGAACATTTAAGAAGCTAGTATTAAAATCTCTTATTGCGTTGTTTTCTATCTCTATATTACTCAAATTCTTTCCTAGATAGATTGCATAATTATTTCCTAATAATGTGTTGTTATATATTTTTACTCCATTCACATTAAGATTTATATCTATTGTTTTTGTTAGTGCGTTTTCTTTTGTTGTTAATATTGTGTTATTTAATATAGTGTTGTTTGAGCCGAATATAAATACTCCAGTAATATTTGCTGTTATGTTATTATATGATAAAATGCTATTAGAACCTGACAGATATACTCCTTCACCGGATATACCGTTACTTATAATATTATTATATAACATTGTATTATTAAAATCCTGCATCCTTACTCCGGTTTCAGATACATTTATACTGGAATTAGCGAGAAGGTTATTTGTTCCACTCACAACAACTCCATTACTAGCATTATTCACATATAGTTCATTAATGGTTATATTATTAGAATCTGTCAAAAATATTGATGTTTGATTTATATTATATAAAGTAAGGTTATTAAGTTGAGTGTCATTAACAGAATTGAGAATCAAACCGTAATACCCTTCTTGTATTGTGACATTCTCTATATCAATTACTCTTCCAGCAACATACAGACCTGTTTTTTTATTATCACCACTATAGAAACCAGCATACTCTATTGTTGAATCCTTAAATTCTATACCTGCAGGATTTGAACCACCTAGAATCATGAAAAAATAATGAGCAGAGCTATTTCCATCATAATCTTTGCCATTTGTTACGAGAGAATTATTGATTATACTTATATTTCCGCCATCTTCAACAATTATTCCTATATGACCATCGTAAGATGCATTCATTACAAGTATTGAGTTGTCAAGGATGTAATTTGCGCCTGAGATTGTGAGGTTTGAATTTTGATATATTGTGTTCCTGCTGTTCCTTACTATGATAGTAGAACCTTTCTTTAAGATAATCTCTTCTGAAGTGAGCGTAACATCATCAAGAACAAGTTCTGCTCCTTCCTCAACAATTATACTTTGAGCCTCTATTTTTGCATCTTTATACTCCTTTCTTTCATTCTTCTCTACTATTATATCTTCCTTTATCTCAGTTTCTTCGATATTTTCTGCTTTTACTGTTTTTTCCTCTGTTTCTTCTTTTTCTTCTCTTTCTACTTTTGTTTTGTTTTCAATTAGATCTTTTTCAGAAGTTTGATTTTCTGAAGTTTGGTTTTCTGTAATTTCTAAAGGTGCATTGGCTTGGCTCTCGTTTATCTGCTCAATAGTCATATTTTGAATTTCTTCAGGAGAATCAGAAATTTCATAACTAAGTTTTGAGATATCTACTCTGCCTCCAAAAACATTAATAAGCAAAATTCCTGCATTTTCTTGTGTAGATAATCTGCAACAATTGCCGCAATATTCACTAAAGTCCCCTTCTATTTCTTTGCCCGCTAACACACATTTGTTATTTTTTAATTCAAGAGTAATTTCAGAATCTCTTGTTTTATGTCCTGTGATTTTTACTGAACTTATATATTCCTGTGCTTGTTTTTTATCAAATTCAATGAAAAACCCTAATGAAGATGTGGTTGATATGGATATGTCTTTTGAGAATACTGCGTGACCTGTGAGGACATTGTCTTCTTTGTTTATGAATATTGTTATTAGTAGCAATCCAACTAATAAAATCAATAATCTTATGCTGTCTTTTGTCTTTATTGTTTCATTTTTCATGATTTTCATATTATTTCTGATTTTTATCTTGAATTTTGATTATTTTAAATTTTGATTTTTTTAGCTCCGAGTTCATTTCATTCACTCTCAACAGCTTTTCTTTGGCACCAAAATGTGTAATTACTGAATGTGAATTTATTAATGCCATCTTTAATGCATATTCAATATTTTTTGTATTTATAAAACCTGCCAAAAAAGAGGCTGCAAATGCATCGCCTGCGCCTGTGGTTTCTACGATTCTTGTTTTTTTAGGGACTGCCTTGTAAAGAACTTTTCCATCAAAGCAATAAAGAGGCTCTGGACCACAAGTAATTATGGCTATTCCTTTAGTAAATTTTTTAAGTTTTCTTATTAGTATTTCTGTTCTATTCTCGTTTGTTTTTAGCAGCAACTGGGCTTCTTCCTTGTTCATGATAAGAATATCTGAGTTTTTTATCAGCACAGAAAGTTTATTTATGCCCCATTTTGCCTGATACAATGATGGATTGTAAAGTATTTTAATATTGTTCTTTTTTGCATATTTTATTATATCTTTAGCGGTTTTGAATGAATCTCCAAGCAAAGAACCCAAATAAAACCATTTTGTCTTGAGTTGGCTGAACTTAACATCCTTCTTTTTAATAAAATCATTTGCTCCTTTATATGTGAGTACTGTCCTATCGTGGCCAACAGCATCAAGTATAACTGAATAACCAGTCATATGTTTAGGATCTGTTTTTCCTAAGAAGGGTATTTTTTCTTTTTTAAGCATCTGTAAGATAATATTTTTGTTATCATCATTTCCTAATTTTCCAAGATATGCTACATTAAGTCCCAATCTTTTAAGACACACTGCTGTATTTGTGCCAGAACCGCCTGTGCTGAATTTTATGTTTTCTATCTCTATTTTGCTTCCGAGATCAAAAGATAGTTCCTCATGGCTTTTTCTTCTCAAAAGATGATACATTCCCTTTTTTGTGTAAATGTATACATCAATTGTGTTTGATCCTATTGTAATAACATCAAACATCTTTTTTGATACCTCCCAATTCTAGTTTTCTTTGGTTTAATTTTTCGTAAAGATATTGCATCTGTTTTGAATATCTTTTTTTGATATTATAGTTAGAGAGTTTAAGTAATGAATTAGCGTTCTTATAATGTTGTACTGCTCTATTAAGATCTATATTAATATGATGGAATGACTGAAAAATTTCTTTTTCAATTGGTGACAAACGTCTTAGTTCAAGGAAAATAAAAATACAGGTAAAAATTATTATACCTGCATAAATAGTGATATTGAACCATTTCAAAGGAACAATCTGAGAAGGTCTGAGTGAAGAGTCATTATCCTCCATGTTTGCTACCTGAAAGCCAGTGAGGGAATCAGAATGCGATGGCAGTTGTGTTTCTAATATCATTAAGCTCAAAAATACAATTGTGAACAATCCTACTATTGCCACAAAAGCATCTTGATTATCCATTCTTTTCCTCCTTTGATTTTTGTGAGATTAAGAATTCAATACCATGGCTTCTGTTGGCGAATATTTTTTGAGATATCTTTTCATCAAGCCATTTTAATAATTCAGAGTCAACTGTGATTGTTATTCTTTCTTTTTTCATAATATGTAATTATATGATAATGTAGTATTTATAAATATATTGATGTATTTATAAGTAGTAATATGTAATAATATGATAATAAGAAAAACTTTAATAGCCATAGGGCTTAAAAATAATGAAATGGAACTTTAAAAAATAAAAAACAGAAGAGCTTTAAAAATAATAAAAAAAGAAGTCTCAAAGAAAAACTTATTTACTCTTCGTCTCCATCATCATCAAAGTCAGTATCAACATCGTCATCATCGCTTTCTTCATCCTCAAAATCTTCGTCATCCATATCATCATTCTCAAAATCATAATCGTCTTCGTCTTCATCATAACCTAACTTGTATATGTCTTGCATATTAAAAGCCTCCTTAAAGTTGGTTGTGTGGGTTTGGTCACAACTTGTATAAATATGTTTGGGTAATTTTAAATCTGTTCTTGTATCATTGATTCGTGGTGCTGTTTTCTTATCCTTATTATATTATCCACAAAACTTTCCATTCTTGCTTCATGACTCACTATTATTGCCTGATTAAAGTTCAATTCATCTATTAGGTCTCTCATTTTGTCTAGTTGGGATGCAGAAAAGCCATCTGTGGGTTCGTCAAGAATTATAAGGTCTTTTGTATATACTCCTGGGATAAAATCATTCAATACTTTGTTGAGTGCTAATCGATATGCAAGTGCGCAGCTTGTTTTTTCGCCTCCACTCATGGTTGAGATTTCCATCTCAAATCCATTTTGTTCCATAACAGGAGAAAAGCTATCATCTAGCCTAACATTGATAGATTCGTCTTCTATAAGTATTCTAAACCAATTCTTGAAATATTCATTAAAGACATTATAGATTGAACCTAAAACATGCAATTCAATATTATCAATCAATTTCAGGAAATGATTTTCAAAAAAAGAACTTATCTCGGCTAGTGAATCCTTTTTTTTCATCAATTCCTGTATTGATTTCAGCTCATTTTCAAGTTTTGTTCTATCTTTAAGATGATTTTTTATTCTTGTGTCAAGTTCAGTGATTTCCTTATTTAAATCAATAATATCAAATTCAAGAATTTTCATCTCATCATTACTTGATTTTATCTCGTCCTCGAGTTGCGATAATACAGCTATTTTTAAGATGAGCTCATTGTTCTGTTTTTGCAGCTCGTCCCTGGCTGCAATTGTCGAATTCAAAGTACTTTCTAGGGCTTGAATGCGTTTGGTTTTTTCCTCCAGCAAAGAAGATAAGTTTTCTCTTTGCTGTATTCTTTTCTCATTTATTTCTATTCTTTCTAGCTCTTTTTTCAATGAATTTATCTCCTTGTCTAAAAGATCTAGGTCAATTACATCCAGCTTGCTTTTCTCATTCAATAAAATCTCTTTCTTCTTTTCGAGCTCTTGTCTTTTTATTACTGCTTCAGAGAGTTCTTTCTCCTTATTGAGTAATGTATTGAATATCTGATTTATTTCTGCGAGTTGAATTTCTGCTTTTAATATATCTTGAATCTGCGCTTCAATTTTTTTGATTTCAAGAGACAATTTTTCTGAGTTTTCTCTTGCTTTTTCCAATAATATCCTTTTCTCGATAATATTTTTTTTCTCCTCTTCTGATATTTTGTGCTTATGAGCCTTACTCACTTCCTGTCCGCAAGTTGGACATTTGTCAAGAGTGTTTATTCTGGAGATAATGGTATTTGAGGATGATATTTGATCTTCCAGCACGCTTATAATTTTCATCTTGTCACTTAATTCAGATTGCAGTTTTTTGAATTTTTCTTGCAATTGCTCTTTTTGGTCTATAATTGCTTTGAGCTGATTTGTCTTATTAAGCATTTCAATTTTTTTATCTTTTTCAATGTCTATTTTGAGATAACTCTCTAAACCCTCTATTTCCTTTATTGAGTCTTCTATTTGTCTTTTTCTTGTTTTCAATTCCATATATTCTTTTTCCTTCCCTAATATTGAATTCTTAATTTTTGTTTTTTCGTTTAAGTTATGCTCTATTATAATCTCGTTGATTTTTTTCTTAACATCCTCTATCTCCGCGTTGATTATCTTTTTTTCAGACTGCCATGATTGAATCTGTGAATTCTTTTCTGCAATAATTTTTTTGTTTGTTTCAACAACTGCGGAAATTTGTTTCATTTCTTGTATCCTGATTCTCAAAGATTCTATTTTTTCTTTTAGGCCATTTTTTTTAGAGTTTTTTTCTTGAAGAGTGATTTTTTTTGCAGATAATTGTTTCTCTAGGTTTTCCATATTATCAGATAGCTTTTGAATTTCCTGTTTTATGTTGTCATACTCTTTTGTCTGGAACTCTATTTCCTTTTTTTCTTGCCTGAGGTCCCTAAGAAAAATTTGGGAATTCTCTCTTATCAGCTTATACCTATCAAGATTGAACAGCCTTCTTAACACCTCTATTCTTTTTTCCTGGTCAAACAGTATCTTCTTCATCTCTTCTTGAGGGGTATAGACAGTGAAACGAAATATCTCATCCTTGAACTTTGGTGCAATGCTTTCAGGATATCCCAAGACATTGAATATCTTTGCTTTTAATTCTAATGCAGAGAGTTGAAATAAGTCTTGGCCCGAAATAAATATTCCTGAGTCTTGAACTATTGCTTTTCCGGATCGCTTTAGTGTCCTTTTTACACTATATGTCTTTCCGTTTACTTCAAACTCAAGATTTATCGCGCCATTATTGGCCCCATGTCGCAGTAAAGAATTAGCACTGAGTTCTGAACCTTTACTTCCGAAAAAAGCGAATTCAATTGCCTGGAGCACAGTTGATTTTCCTGCGCCTATGTCCCCCCATAGCAAAGTAGTGCCTGATTTGAACTCTATCTGTTGTTTCTTATATGACCTTATATTCTCTAGTTCAATCCTATTGATTTTCATTTTAGAAGATCTAATTTCTGAGTTCTTTTGGAATATAAATTTTTTCTATTTATTGTTGCTTTTAGTAATATTTTTATATAGATATTTTTTATAACTTCTGATGAACAAAAAAGCCCAAGTATTTTCTAGATTCTTCACAGGAGAATTGATTGATGAGATACTCGAAGGTGCTCTTGCTCTTGTTTTTATAGGACTTGGACTGAATTATTTTGCTATTCAGCAGAATTGGGTGAATGCCATTGGGCTTTTCTCAGCAAAAACAGGGATAAGTATCAAAAGCGAAGAGATAAATATGATCACTACTGCAATATCAAACAATTTTCCGTTCTCGTTATTCAATGCAAAGACAGTCACTGCTGCTTTAATAATAGGTATAATTATTTTTATCTTTGGCTTTGTGCTCAAAGTCATACTTGTAAAATCAAAAGCAGAGCTTATTAAGGATATCGGAAAAATAATCGCAGTGCCTGCAATAATTGGTATTGTATCACTGGTATTTATCTATATAATGTCTGCGTCATCAATTCAAAATGTACTGTTTCGGCAAAATACCTTGTTTGGTGACCAATTAACAAGTGCTTCTGCAGGCACTTATATATGGAATACTATGGGGGTGATGCTGCTTATAGGCATTTTTGGGATATTAGGAGGTATGCTTATCACCACAGTAATACGTGCATTAGGTTCCAGACCTGTTATTGCGTTGATTTCTGGAAAATTCTTGACATTGGTAGGATTTGTAAGCCTTGCATATTATATCCTCATACGAATAATGGCAATTCCGGTCATTTCAGATACGTTGTTAGGCGAGTATCTCTTGAAAATATTTATTTTTGTGTGGTATATGGGCAAAAACGGTTTTATTTTATCTTTGTGCTTGTTTGGATTTGGTTTGGAAATGTACAAATATGGAAAATTCTTAGAAATGACAGAGAGAAGAGTTAGGATAAGAGAAATGCAAAATATGCAGGTAGAACAAATGAGCCATATACCTCATTACTATTCGCAAAATTATCAGACACAGCAACAGAAACAGCAAAATACAACACAACCTTATAGTCCAAAAAATCAACAAAAAATAATTAAGAAACGCACACATAGAAGAGGAGGAATATTTTAGAATGATTGAAAAAATATTTTTTGACAAATTTACCTTCTCTAAAAGCGAATTCAAGAAATTCTGTATTGTAGCTGATATAGGAGGAACCAAATCAAGATTTGGGATATTAGGCAAAAGAGAAAAGATAGAGAGAGTTATTGTGCATGAATATGATACCAATGAAATAGACAAAATATATGTTCCCATCAATAATCTTCTTGAGAAAGCCAAGAAAGAATATGATATTGAGACAGGATTGCTCTGCGTGGGTGCAGCAGGTCCTAAAGAAGGTGATTATATTAAATTGACAAATGCTGAGATAACAATAAGAAAAGACGAAATACTTAGGAATACATTACTGCAGGAAGTTCATTTATTAAATGATTTTGAGATGCTCGCCTATTCAATCGATACCTTGGAGGAAAATATGATAATGAAGATTAATGATGCCAAAGGGTCAGGGAATGTTAAAGCAATAATAGGTGCTGGCTCTGGTCTAGGTAAATCAATATTGTTGTTTGATCAAAAAACTAAACATTATATTCCTTTGCCGACAGAAGGAGGCTCTGCTAGATTTTATCTAGAAGACGAGGAAGATATAAAACTCTTTAAATTCCTGAGAAAGAAAGAAAAAAGAATTATCAATGAGGAGGATGTTGTCTCAGGAAGGGGTATTGAAAATATATTTGAATTTATCTGTGAAGAAAAATATTTTGAGAATGATATTATAAGAGAGATAAAGAAAAGCAATAATAAGGCAGAATTGATATCAACGTATTCCGAAAAAGATAACATATGCAAGAGAACTATGGAAACATTTATGAAGTATTATGTTCGCGCATTGAATAATTTCGCTATTATGTGTCTTCCTTTTGCCGGCCTTTATGTTGCAGGCGGCATTGTTCTAAAGAATAAGGAGCAATTCAAGAAAGCTTTTAATCAAGAATTTTTAAAATTTAAGCCAGAGATAATGAAAAAAGTGCCTGTTTTTTTGATAATAGATGAGTATGCAGCACTAAATGGTGGAGCTAATTACCTTTTTAATTTAAGTGATGATTTCTTTGGTTATTTATAGAAACATATTTAAAAAGAAACTTCAAAAATATTTATTATGAAAAAAAATAAACCAAAAATAACAAATTCTTGTGAATGCAATAAAGATGTATGGCTGGCAATAGCAGCTATGATTGCTATAGTTTTAATTGTTGCTCTTGTGAGATACAGTGATTTTAGTACGAGAAAGACAACAGTTTCAAAGAGCATAGAAGGTGAAG
>JBBIVF010000001.1:0-68917 GCA_037439845.1 Candidatus Woesearchaeota archaeon | reverse complement strand
AACCTTGCGCACCAGGAGTATTAGCAACAACAGGAATTATCTGGTCTGCTTTGGCTGCTCCGAAAAATAATGTTGATAATGTCAATAATTTGGCAAGAGTTTTTTTCATTTTATCACCTTTATTATGATGCCAAAGGAATAAGGATTTTCTATTTAAATTTTGTCTTTTTATTACTTTTTAGTAAATATTATTATTTCTATTTTTAATAAGAATAAAATCCCATCAAATAAGTAAAAATTAACATTTAAAAATAAAATATAAATAAAATTATCTTTTTCTCTTGCTAATCTTCTTTGCTTTTCTTTTAATCTTGTGCTTCTTTATCTTGGCTTTTGCCCTGTTCTTGAGCTCTCTTTCAAGCGCAATTATTTTTCTTTTCATTCTCATCAATTCCTTTTTTGATATTCTGACAACTTGCTTTGCGCTTTTCTTTGTCTCTGCATCAATAATGTATTTTCTTGCTTTGGCTGCTTCTTTCACTAGTTTTTTCGCAAGTGTTTTTGCTTTTTTTGCATTTACCTTGCCTCGAAGTACTTTCATTGCCTCTTTCTCTCCTAACTTTGCTGTCTTCATTGCCATTTTCATTCCGAGTTTTGCTCCTTTTTCAATTGTCTTAAGCATTTTTTCACCTCTTTAATGCGTGCTCTTTGAATATTGATATTAATAAAATTAATGTAAATAACAATGCAATCACTATTGCTATGAATGAAAGCACTGGAATTCCGAACATATAAGGTCCTTTGTCAATTGTCATTATTATTGCTGCTGCAAGCACCATTGCCGCAATTATCAGTCCGTAAGTTATCCTGTTTGAGCTCTTGTCCATTTCAAGTGCAAGTTTTTTGATATCAGAATCATCTATATTGATGTTTATCTCCCTGGCCAACAGCCCTTCTTCTTTGACTTTTTCTGCTATTTCTGCAATATAATCTCTTGCTTTTGCATACTCTTTGTATAATGTCACAAGATTGGGTTTTTTTATGTATTCTTTTATAATGAGTTCGTTCATATAGTTCTTGCAGTGAGAATAAAAGTCAAACTCAGGGTCATATCTAAGTGCAATACCCTCAAGAGTGGCCAATGTCTTGCCGAAAAGCACAAACTCAACAGGAACATGCATATCTTGTTCTCTTCCAATATGAATTATCCGTTCAAAAGCAAATGATATTTTTGCATCTGTGATGCTTTTTGCTTTTAATCTCAAAACATAATCTTGAATTTTCTGCTTGAATTCATTTTTGTTTGCCTTGCCTCCTGTTATTTTTATGTAATTCTCAACAATCATGTCAAGGTCATCATCAATCATGCCTAAAAAGAGATTTATTGCACTCTTTCTTAGTTGCTTGTCGAATTTTCCTACAATGCCAAAATCAACAATACCTAATTTAATGCCTTTTTTGGTCTGTATTATAAGTATGTTGCCTGGATGCGGATCTGCATGAAAAAATCCATATTCAAACACCTGTGTCATTATTGCGTCAAAACCAATATCAAATATCCTTTTTATGTCAAATTTCTTTTTTGATGAAGCAATCTTATTTAATTCAACTCCTTCTAAAAATTCAGTCACAAGAATATTATTTGTGCATAACTCGTCGTAGGTTTCTGGCACAACTATGTCCTTGTTCTCTTTAAGATTCTCTCTTATCAAAAAAATATTTTCTTTCTCTTTTAGAAAATTAAGCTCGTTTAATGTCCATCTCTCAAACTCTTCAATTATTCGCAATGGTTTCCATTTTGCAACCTCCGAGAAGTGCTTGGTGAGTTTTACTGCAATGTATTTCATTATGTCAATGTCTTCTCTTATGATTTTTTCAATTCCTGGCCTTTTTACTTTTACCGCGACTTTTTTTCCATTATGCAGTATTGCTTTATGCACCTGGGAAATAGATGCAGATGCAACTGGTTCTTTCTCCAATTTTTTAAACACTTTCTCAATACTTCTGCCATATTCTTTCTCTATTGCGCTCTTTACCTCATCAAACTCCATTTTTTTCACGGAATCTTGTAGTTTGGAGAGTTCTTCGCAGTATTCAGCAGGAACAAGGTCAGGCCTTATGCTAAGAAGCTGGCCTAGTTTGATGAATGTTGGCCCTAAGCTTTCAAGAACAAGCCTTAATCTTACTTCAAGAGGTTTTTCTTGATGTTCTTTTGATACTTCAAATTTCTTGTTATGTATTTTTTCAAGAAAAACATCAAAGCCAAATTTAAAACCTTCTTTTATTATGTGTTCAAATCTTTTTATCTCTTCTATATTCATATTTTTTCTTTTGGTAATCTACTTTAAAAATATTTACTTTTTCAGATAAATTTTTAAATCCTTATAAAAACAAAGCAAAAAGAATGAAATATGAGGATATGTTGAAAAAAGCAAGAATGAGTTTACCTGAATCAGTGCATCTTGCAGAACGTTTTGAGGTGCCTTTAGTCAAGGGCCATATTGAGGGCAACAGGACAATAATAATAAATTTCGTTCAGATAGCAGGAGTATTGAACCGGGATGTAAATCATTTTCTCAAGTTTGTGCTTAAGGAGCTGGCAACTCCAGGAGAGATAAAGCAAGGCAGGTTGATTATAGGCACAAAAGTTTCTGCTTCAAAGATAAACGAGAAAATCAGGCAATATGTCAAGACATTTGTTATTTGTCCTGAATGTGGAAAACCTGACACAATAATAAAGAAGATAGATTCAGTAACAGAGATGAAATGCCAGGTCTGCGGCGCAAAATCAGTAGTGAGAAGCAAAATATGATTGTCAAAATCCATAAGTCATATGGGAAGGTTGTTTTGGCAATGTGTGATGACGACATTCTTGGCAAGGTATTTGAAGATGAAGATAGTATCCTTGATTTGAGCTCGAGTTTTTTTAAAGGCGAGGAAATGGATGAAGATGTTGTCTTGAATCTTGTCAAAGAAGCACACATCATAAATGCAGTTGGAAAATTTTGTGTTGATTTTCTGATAAATAATAATATTGTTCAAAAAAAGGACATAAAAAAAATAAACAACACACCTCATGTGCAAGTACTTCTAAAGTAAGAATATTAACCAAACCATGATTTGAGTCCTGTTTGTTTTTCTTTTTCTCTTCCGAAATTTCCTTCAACCAGCCTTTTTGTGAGTTCTAATGTCTGTTTCAGGTACTCTGGAATTGCATACTTCTTGGCAAGAGATAACGAGGGTTCAAGGTACTTTGTTATGAATCCTTCAGAAATCGTGAAGATAATATTGCCGTTACATTTCAGGCACGCTCCAAGTAAAGGAGGCCTTCTGTATGACTCATTGCATTTTGAGCATCTGAATTTTTGCTGTGAGAATTTTCTAAGATTTCCTCTGATATCTTTTAAAAAATGTTTTTCTATGACCAGCCTGGCAACATCATTTTCATCAACTGCTCTTATTTTTTCTGCCAATTCCATCTGCGATTTCATCTTGTCTTCCATGGAAGGTATTTTTTTATACGCGGAACAAAGCACGCCCATATTGAGATTTTCAGTATCGTGCGTGAAACCCAGGTCTAAATATGGGTTCTCGTTCAATAACACAGAGGATATCTGCTTGACTTTCACATCCCAGGGTTTTTTGAATTCTAAAGCAGCAGTATATAACTCAAGAGGATAAGAATAAGCAATATCAAGGTCAAAAACCATATCATCTACTTCCTGTATGTTTATCACGGGTGTCACCACAAGAGGTGCATCCATTGTAGAGCCTCTTTTTCCAGGCAGATATTTTCTTGAGAAATTCAGGAAAGCGTCCATAACCAACAGAATACAGCTTTCATCTCCATCGCAGTCTCTTCTCATTGCAGCATGAAAAACAGGATGTGCTAAAAATCCTTGTGTCTTAGAAAAACCAATTATTCTTCCGACAGCAGCCGCAGAGGTATGCGGCGCCAAGCCAAGAACAAGCACTCCAACAAGATCTTCCTTGCTTTTGAAATTATAGAATGCTGGCAGTCCGTAGAATTTCTCTAAAAGCTCGTCTATGAACAATCCTGTTCTGAATAAAATTTCGTCAGCAGGTTCATCAGGAGATTCAGGAGAGCAAGGTAATATTATGTCTTGAGGCAGAAGTTGAAGTATTTGGTCCTCTTCTTCCAAAGGCGCTCCTTTGATGTCTTTTTCATAACCCAATGATTTTAATCTCTCTATACTTACTCCTATCTCTTTTGGTTTGAAATGTGTTATTGGCACTTCACTGGAATCATACCTTACTGTTCCGTCTTTATTCACATATAACTCGTGTTTTGCTCTTAATATTGCTTTTATTGGATGTTCTGGAACATGCTCATCTGAGAAAGTGCCTTTCACTCCTTTTATCAAGTCAGGTGCAGTTTTCATCTGCAATTTATCTAGGCAATTATTTATGTAATTGTTTATATCGATATCTTTTTTTCGGAATGGTTTTGCATTTCCATGAGCACATGTTTTTGTGTCAATAATTCCGCACAGGTCACAATAATATTTTTGCGTTGTCTCTGTTCTGCACTCTTCACATATTTTAAAAATAGTCTCCTTTTCACATTTATTGCAAAAAAAGATAGGAAAATCAGACCTTACTTTTCCTGCTTGCATTGCTGCCTGAAACGACCTCATTCTTCCTCCTTCAGCACCTACTGGAAACAATCCATGAGGGTTGCCTTTTAGCTTCCTGATTTTTGCTTTTTCTGGCCGCCCCATTCTCGCTCCTATAAATGTTCCTGATTTGTCTCTTATCTTATACTCGAGAAAACTATTAAGAAAATCTATTGTGTTGTTGAATTGAGGGATAGTTTTTTTGATATTATCAATTTTTTGGGTTGATAAAATAAGATTAGAGAAGATTATTTTTGAATGAGGCTTTTCTATGACAATGAATTCATTTGAGGCATTTATATGAGGAACTCCGATTATTTCTAGTGCCCTTTTTACTTGAGGTTCATTTTTCATTATTAGTTTTTCATCTTGTATAGTGGAGTTTCTTAGCGCTTCAAGTAATTCAACAGCTTTCTCAATAGATATTTGTGAAAAATGATATGTATAATAAGGATGTAATGGAATGTTCATTTTTTTTGAGATTGTCAATGCTTCTTCTGCTGATGGTTTTATTATCATGTATTTTTTGTATATTTTATTTATTGTACTTTCATCAATAGACAAAAATTCAGCTAATTTGCTGAAATCTAATGTGCCAAAAAGTGTCACACAGGCCTTTTCAAATTCTTTTATCCACCATTCTTCGCAATATCCAGCAGGAACAAGAGGATGTGCCCTGTTAAAGAAATCTCCGTATGAAATTAATATGTCTCCTAGATAAAGTATTTCTTTTATCTCTTTTTTATGTTGTTTTGCCAGTGCTTCTGTTTCTAGAAATATTACATTGCCGTTTTCTAGTTTAACTATCGGTCCTTCAATCGTTGAGCAAGAGGTAATAGCAGCTCCTTTCGACGGTCTTTCAAGTTTTATGTGAGTTGCGTTTCCTATAAATGAATTCAATACAAGCATTGTTGCAGGATGTAGTCCGCAAGCAGAGTATCCTGTTGTTCTTGCCCTGCCATATCTCAGCCTTAGTCCTCCTGAGGCAAGAGGATGTGAAAGCACAGGCCTTCCTGCTACAATGTCCGCAATATATGTGTAAGAAGGTGTCAAAATTGATTCTGATTTTGATTCTTCTGAATTGAGTTTTTTCATTGTCTTCATCTTTTTCTGTAATTCGCAGAATTCGCCTAAAAAATTCCAGTCATCCATATCAAATTCTTTTCCCCATTTAGAAATTTGTTTCCAAAGTTTGGGTGCTTTTAGCGGAATACAGGAAGAATGTAGCAGGCAATATCCTGAACGCAGGTAATTTGTTGGTATTCTGGGTATGTCTTTATAGTTGGATACTTCAACCTTTTCTGAAGGCTCGCCTCCTATTTCAATCGGTATGTTTTTCATCAAGAAAATTGTCTCCTCTTCAGACGGAAAATATTGTAAATTAGTAACGCGCTCATGATAATCGCATAATTCAGTATAACATCTCTTTATCTCTTGCTCATTAGGGTCGTATTTGCTAAATCCGAGTTTTTTCCTGACATAATCTGCGATAAGCACACACAGGGCTGCATTTGTTCCTCCTGCATTTCTTATCGGCCCTGCGAAATTTATGCAAAAATATTTTCCTTTTCTATCGTATCTGTCTTTGATATCAATATGGGTGAATCCTTCTATAGGAGAAGATACCACTCCGACTGTTGAGTATGCGAATCCTGTTCTGATTCCTACTTCAATTGCTTCTTTCTGGTCATTGAACTTGCAGTATTTCTGCTGCGCTATCTCCAAAGCTATTTGCAGGCACACTCTCCAGTCCAATATTCCGAATTCTTTTTCCAGTTCTATTATCCTTTCCACAACACCGGAATCCTTTATTTGAGGAGCAATCACAGATATCAATCCTACAACCCTTTCAGCCATGTTCTTTGTTAATTGTATTTCCACATAGTCTTCTGGGTCGAGTTTTTTTTCTCTGGCTTTCTGTGCTATCTTAAATTGCTCTATTACTCCTGAATTTATTGCATCAAAGTATTCTTTCATTTTAAAACCTGAGCACCTTTGTTTCTCTTGTCTGGAGATTCATGCACAGCACTCTCGCAGGATGAGGGTTTATTCCTCTTTTTTCCTGATAATCTGTCAAAGGCAACCAGCAGGAGCTGTTTAGTAAAGACACGTTTCTGTAGTTGGAGATGGTAACTTTGTGTATGTGGCCAGAAGTTATAATGTCAGGAACCTTTTCAATCATAAGATAATCTTTTTCCGGGTCAGGTATGTAAAGTGAGGCAGAATGAGTGGGTGAAAGATGCCTCCTTCTCAACAGGAATTTCATTATTTGGTCTGCTCTCTCCATACCTCCTTGCGACCTTATGCTTTCTACTGTGTCTGAATAATAAATAAATGAGTATCCGTGATAAAGAAGCACATCTATTCCTGGAAATTTTTGTGTTTTATGTATTGTGACAATAGATGGGTTTGAGAGTATTTTTACATTATTTATTTTATACAGGTCTTCTGCGAAATCATCATACAGAGGTGCTTGGGGTTGTGCTATTCTCATGGCATCGTGGTCTCCTGCGCATATGAAAATCGTGATATTTTCCGGAATTTGGCTGAGATAAAAGGCAAGTTTTGAATACTGGGCCTTGATATCCGGCGTTTCAGGGTCTAATTCACTCTCTTGGTTGGGATAATATCCGACGCCCTCAACAAGGTCTCCTGTGATGAATATGTATCTGACTTTTGATGCCACGTTCTTCTGATTTTCATCTCCTATTCTTTGATTAAGCCAGTCCAAAAACCTTGAGAACTCCTCTTTCAGGAATTTTTTGTTGCCTACATGAGTATCAGACAGGAAAAGAGCATATACTTCTTCAGGCGCTTTTTTAAGCTCTTTTGTTGTGGGAATATCTGGAAAATATATTTCATTCGCGAATAGTATTCCGTTTCCGATACTGCCGACAACACCTATGGTTTCATCAAGCACAATATCCTTTGCCTCTTTATGTAATTCGGGTTTGCTTTTATTGACCAGCACTTTTGCCACGCCTGTTTTGTCCTCGATTTCGAGTATTATGTTCTCGTTTTTTGTTGTCTGCTTGTTATATACCATCCCTATCAGCGCCACCTGCTCTTTTTGACCTTTTGTGAAGATTCTATTTATTGATAATATGTTCTGGAGCTCGTCTCTTTGCATTAATATTTTCTTTATTGCCTCAAATCTTTTCTCGAAATGTTGAATAAAGTGAGATATCTCTCTTTTGACAGGTGTTTTGGTATAATTCATTACTATCTCGAAATTGCCCTGTGCTTGTTTTTCCGGAAACAAGGAAAAAAGTAATTTTTTGTCCAGAATGAATGGATTGTTTGCGATAATGATGTTTAATTTTTCTTGGTCTATGAAATTGAAATCCTCTTCCTCAAGGTCTTTTGAAATCAGAATGCCTTTTTTCAATAGCTCTTGAATTATCTCTTTCTTTTTCATGTTGGCAAAATATTTTCTCCAGACTAAAGATGGAGTTCTTGCTTTAGGTTTTTTTCTATATTTTCTCTCACTTGCTGAGACAATGATACGGTTATTTCTCTTGTCCTGCCGTATCTTCCATATGATATTACTTTTGCATTGATTATTCCCATCATATCTAACTCGGCGAGGATGTCAGACACTCTTCTTTGTGTCAGGGGTCTCAATCCTATCTTGTCGCATATGCTTTTATAGAGGTCATAGACATCTCCTGTATATATTGCTGGTTTGTTGTGTTTTGATAGCTTGTCGTTTTTTTGTTTGTTTTCAATGCTGAGAATTGCGAAAAGTGTTGCCTGGAATTGTTTTGGTTGTGTCTTTGTTATATCGATTACCCTGTCTTTCTCTATTTTTTCTTCTGCCTCATCTATGTGTTTTAATTGAACAATATCAGAGCCTTCTCTTTCTGCCAATTCTCCTGCTACTCTCAGAAGCTCAAGTGCTCTTCTCGCATCTCCGTGTTCTCTTGCAGCGTATGCCGCGCATTTGTGAATTACTCCTTCTGTTATTGAGTTTTCTCTGAATGCATATTTCGCTCTCTGGAAAAGTATGTCTTGAAGCTGGATTGCATTGTATGGCGGAAATATTATCTCCTCTTCCGATAATGATGATTTTACTCTTGGATCTAATGAGTCGGTGAATGTCAGGTCATTTGATATTCCTACAATGGATAATTGTGAATTTTTTAACTCTGAATTTATCCTGGTTAGATTATATAGTATTTCATTTCCGGTCTTATATAATTGATCTATCTCATCCAGCACCAATATTACAAGTTGTTTTTCAGAATCAAGCAGCTTGAAAAAAATGTTATATACTTCATCAGTAGGCAATCCTGTTGGAGGTATTTCTTTTCCGAAACCACTGACAAGATGAGCCAGTAATCTATATTCTGTGTCTGTTACTTTTTTCAATTTGCAATTAATATAGAATATTTTCACATTGATATTTTCTCTTTGAGCAATTTTGAGGATTTCATTGGAGACGTGCTTTACAGATAGTGTCTTTCCGGTCCCTGTTTTTCCATATATGAAAAGATTTGAAGGTTTTTCCATTCTTAAGACAGGCGCAAGTATGTTTGCGATTTTTTGCACTTCATTATCTCTGTGAGGAATATTTTCTGGCATATAGGGTGCTTGAAGTACCTTTTTATCCAAGAAAATAGGTGTTTTTTTGATGAATGATTCAAAATAATCAGAGATTTTGGGTTTTTCGTTATTCATGAGATTTTTCCATTCGAAACAGAGGTATATAAATGTTTGTTTTGAGGGATTAAATTGTTGTCATTGTGAAATAATCCTTATTATAATAGAATATATAGTTTATAGCGCCTTTTTAATTTAGCCATTAGATTTCAGATTTAGACACCAACACACCTCTATTTCATTTGGAAATATTTGAATTTTTTGGTGTTGAAGTGATATCAGAGTCTTTTGATTTTTATCATCTCTTTTGTTTTTAATAAAGTGTATTTTAAATAATTATTCAATAAATTAATTTTTTAACGAAAAAATATAGAAAATAATCATTTTTTCAAGTAAAATTAAACAAAATTCTAAGAAATTTTTTTATTTTTGTCATGTTCGAAAAATTTGGTTTCTATATGGAAAATTATGAAATGAAATAAAAATATGTTTAATATTAAAAATAAAACTAACATTGAAAAATAAAATTAATATTAAAAGAATAAAAACTAACATATTGTTAAATCAACTAAAAAAATATAATAAAAACTAAAAATAAAAATTAAATAAATAATAAAAAAATAAAAATCAATAAAAAACCAAATCCAAACAAAAAATCATTATTTTTCAAAAAACCACCTTCCTTATAGAAATCACAAAACACCCTCTATAAACTTTTACTTATAATAATATAAACTTTTACTTATAATAAACTTTTACTTATAATAATATAAACTTTTACTTATAATAATATAAACTTTTACTTATAATAAACTTTTACTTATAATAATATAAACTTTTACTTATAATTCACTAAATATTCACTGAATAAAACCAGACTACTCTGTTCTAACTACTCTTTTCTAAAATTTCACCTCCACACGAAACAAAGGACATATGGTGTTTCAGTATTAGAAAACTTTTTAAAAGAACCAAAAAAAACCCGATTAAAGATGGAAATAAGCAAAAGAAGAGAAAGAAGACTCAGAAAAAGAGAAGAAAGACTGAAAGAAATAGAAGCAAAAAAACAACAACAGAAAACCAATGAAACTCATCTTGAGCATTCACATTCAAAGAAACATAGCAAAATAATACAGTTCTATGATGTTCATTACAAAAAAATAATGATATTACCTATCTTTTTATTCATTATCGCATTAAGCATAGTGATTTTTCACTATATTCAAACAGGAGATCTATTTCCCAAAGCAGTGTCCTTAACAGGAGGCATAACTCTCACAATATCTATAGACAATAGCATCGACATCCCTGCTCTAGAAAAATATCTCAAGGACAATATTCAGGGAGATGTTTTAATAAGATACATCAAGTCAGGAGGAGCAATATCTGGAATAATAATTGAGGCCTCTGACATTGAAGACAAACAACTTCTCTCTCTGGTTGAGCAAAAATTAGGAAAATTAGATAAGGATAGATTCAGTATTGACATGAGTGGAAGCACATTAGGAGAAAGCTTCTTTAAAGAAACTCTCTTCAGTGTGTTATTAGCATTCTTGGGTATGGGTATTGTTGTCATGTTATATTTCAAGAAATTCATACCTTCTATAACTGTGATCTCTTGTGCTTTCGCAGATATAGTTTTCACTATGGCAATAATAAACATTTTAGGAATAAAAGTTTCCACTTCAGGCATAGCAGCAATGTTAATGTTAATAGGATACTCAATTGACACAGACATTCTTCTTTCCACGAAGATGATAAAAGATACAGAATATTCAATGATTGAAAGAGTATTGAACGCGATTAAACCCGGCTGGACAATGACGCTAACCACAATTACTGCTGCGTTTATAGGACTTTTAATTGCGCAATCAGACGTGTTCAGGCAGATTATGACAATAATATTTATTGGTCTCATCGCAGACCTGATTTTCACATGGTTATGGAACTATCCTGTGTTGAGATGGTATCTGGAAAAACCTAAAGTAAAAGAGCAAAATGTCCAAGATTAAGCAGCTATTAACAAGTCTAAGAATAATAATTCTGATATTATTCATAATCATGTCCTTAGTAGCAATTCACCCTAAATTTGGTGTTGAGGGAGTTGCCATAAGGGCAGTTGCGAAAAACAGCGCAGCAGAAGCAGCTGGCCTAAAAAGCCCAGAACCAGGAACAAGACCAGTTTCAAAAGAAAGGATATTGTTTGTAAATGGCATTGCAACAAACACAGTTGAAGAATATTTCATGGCGACAAAAGACCTGCAGCCAGATGTGCCTATACTAATCAAGACAAACAAGCAAGTATATACAATAACAACAAAACCATTATACGAAATAATTGACTTGAATGAAACAGAAATAATTCTTGTTAACGAGTCGTATTTCGATGAACAAAAAAATCAAACTATGATAAGAGAAATTAAAAAGGAAGTCCCAAAACAAGAAAAGAAAATAATAGGCACAGAGCCATTAGGCATTACTGTATATGAGGCACCTACAAACAATCTGAAAAAAGGATTGGATATTGAAGGAGGCACAAGAGTCTTGCTTCAGCCAGAAGAAAATACCACTAGCGAAGATATGGATATGATTATTGACAATCTCAAGCAGAGATTGAATGTTTATGGCCTTAGCGATATTGTCGTTGCGAAAGTCAGTGACCTTTCAAGAAATCATTATATTTTAGTCGAGATAGCAGGAGCAAACGAAGAAGAAGTAAAGACATTAATATCACAACAGGGAAAGTTCGAGGCAAAGATAGGAAATACAACTGTCTTCAAAGGAGGACAGGATATAAAATATGTCTGTCGGACACCTCAATGCGCATATGCAATAGACCCGAGAAGAGGTTGCGGTCAAAGCGGAAATGAACATTTTTGCATATTTAGTTTCTCTATCACATTAAGTCCAGAAGCAGCTCAAAAACAGGCAGACATGACAAAGAACTTGGCTATTGTAGATCAAAACGGAGAGCAGTATCTTTCTGAGAAATTAGATCTTTATCTCGATGACCAGCTGGTTGATTCACTCAATATTGGAGCAGACCTGAAAGGAAGACCTGTCACTGACATTTCAATATCAGGCTCAGGAACAGGGCAAACAAGGGCATTAGCAGCACAGGATTCAGCAGCACAGATGAAAAGATTGCAGACAATTTTAGTCACAGGCAGTCTTCCTGTCAAATTAAAAATAGTCAAATCAGATTCTATCTCACCTATTTTAGGAGAGCAATTCCTTAAGAACGCGATTTTAGTAGGATTTGTTTCTATTATTTGTGTGGCATTAGTTGTTTTCATTAGATACAGAAAATTATGGGTAAGCATTCCAATGTTTTTTACAATGCTGATAGAAGTTCTTCTGCTTCTGGGATTCGCGGCTCTGGCAGGCTGGAATCTTGATCTTGCAGCAATAGCAGGTATTGTGGTTGCAACAGGAACAGGAGTAGATGACCAGATTATAATCGCAGATGAGACATTATTCGGAAAGAAAAGAGAAATCTATGACTGGAAAACTAAATTAAAGAAAGCATTTTTCATAATAATGGGTGCTTATTTTGCCACCTCAATTGCAATGGTGCCGTTGCTTTTTGCAGGAGCAGGTTTAGTGAAAGGATTTGCCATTGTAACTATTGTTGGAGTTTCAATAGGCGTTTTCTTGACAAGACCAGCATATGCCAAGATTATAGAAATAATATACAATAAGTAAAAATATATAACAACTAATATATCAAATAAAACATATAATATCAGTTCTCAGTAATCTTTATATAGCACAACCTCAATTTTATGGTTATGGTTTTTGAATCAATAATAAATCCAATACTTGCTGAGAAGAAGCCATATAGTATGATGTTCTTGAGTTTTCTTTATATGACTATTGCTATTTTCTTAAGTTACTGGATATTTAGGTCACAGGCATCAATGGTAACTGTTTTTCTCGCAGTCTTCGCTGCATTCCCGATTATGTACAGAGTAATAAGATTAGAAGAAAAAAAAGACACGAAAACAACAAAAGAGCCTAAGATGCTGAAAGAGCACATGAAAGCAATAAGTTTCTTTATCTGGATGTTTATAGGTTTTGTGCTCGCAACAGCTTTCTGGTATGTGATATTGCCTGAAAATATAGTATTCAGTGTTTTTTCAGCACAATCAAACACCCTAACAAGTATAAACGCAGCAGCAATTAAATCAGGATTGTTGTTCAAGATATTCTTCAACAATCTCAGAGTCCTGCTGCTCTGTGTTTTATTTTCTTTGCTTTATGGAATTGGAGCCATATTCATATTGATCTGGAACGCAACAGTGCTGGGTACAGTCATAGGAAATTTCATAAGGATAGAACTTGCCAAGATAGTTGAGCTTGTTGGTTTCAGCAAAATATCTAGTTATTTCTCCATAATTTCTTTTGCCTTGCTGAAATATGCGCTACATGGCATACCTGAAATGGCCTCTTATTTCATAGCAGGATTATCAGGCGGCATAATATCTTTTGCAGTTGTCAATCACGACTATAGAAAAAAGAATTTCAAGAATATTATGGGAGATGCAGGAACATTGCTGGCAATTTCCTTGATACTTTTATTTATAGCAGCAATATTAGAAGTATACATAACACCGATTTTATTCTAATGCCTTGATACGTCCTGGTTTCAGTTCAAAAACTTCACCATTTTTTAAAAGCTCAAGTATGATGCTTTCTGAATTATTCATTCCAGATTCCTTTATCACGACATCTATATCAACACCATCTCCATTATCAAGTGTCTTAATTAGTTCATATATTTTCCTGCTTTCTCCTGAATCAACACTCTCTTCAATATTCTCTTCTTCTTTTGCCTGGATAAATGTCTCTTCTTTCATGACTTTGGTTTCTTGTTCTTGATATTTTTCATACACCCCTAATTTTTTCAATTTCTCAATTTCTTTTTTTCTAACTAATATCCACCTATTATCATCCAATTTTTTCATTATTTCAGGAAAAATATACACATTGCCAGCATATTCTCTTATTTTTCCGATAATATTAACCACATTTCCTACTTCAAAATCATTCATTTTCTCTTTATCAAAATCACGAACCTGTATTTTAGCAGAACCATCGTCAATAGTTACTGCGCTAAAATTATCCTCAGGCATATTGTCTTTAGACACTATAACTCCTAGCACATTCACCCGGGAGAGCATATTATTATCATTATCAATAATATAATTAGGTAGCCAACCCTCTTGTCTGACAAATCTTCCTGACACAATATTAGTTATATTTGTTTTGTACGCGATTTGTCTTTTTTGAACCTCTTCCATCATTATAACCTCTGTATTAATCCTCTTTCGGGTTCGAATATGTCTCCTGACCTTTTCAATTTCTCTATTATATCCTCTACTTCTGCAGAGTCTATGCCTTTTTCATCAGCATTTATCACAAGCTCTTTAATAGGTATTTGTTTTCCAAGCTTTTCTTCAAGCTCTGCTATTATCTGTTTGACAACAGAAATTTTGGACCTTTCAGATGCAGTTACTCCTGAACTTATTCTGTCAATATCAAGTTTTCCTGTTTTAGGGTCAACTCCTATCTGTCTCAAACAAAAATCAAGCAACTCAATAGCTCTTTTCGCATCTTTTTTCGTCACCTTATCAGATAATCTTGCTCTTGCTGAAGCTTCTGCCAATCTTATCAATCCTTCAAGCTGTCTTGCGTTAATAGGCACGCTTTTTATTCCTCCTTCATCAGAGCCAGAACTCCTCAATGTGACATAATATGATTTTATCTCCTGCACTGCGCTGTCAGTCAAACTAGGAACAATATTTTGCCTGGCAAATGCAATATATTTTCTAAGAAGATCTGTTTTGATTTCTGCATCTCCTGTCTTTTTTGTCTGGTGAATATTGAGTATGAATGAAGCCATTGTATCATCCCGGTCCTTGTCAGGAAGGTCTTTTATCGGAAAAATAAGGTCAAACCTGTTTATCAAAGAAGGAGGCAGGTCGATCTGTTTTGCAATAAGCTCAAAAGGATCGAATCTTCCGAACTTTGGATTTGCTGCTGCAAGCACAGTTGTCTCGCATCGTAAAGTGGCTTGAATATTCGCTTTTGAAATTGTTACTGTCTGCTGCTCAAGTGCCTCGTGCATCGCAGCCCTGTCTTCTTTTGACATCTTGTCAAGCTCGTCTATCATGCACATACCTTTGTGTGCAAGAACAAGCGCTCCTGCCTCTAGTGTCCATCCTTTAAGAAACTCGTCCTTGACAACGCTTGCAGTAATTCCAGCTCCAGAAGCTCCCTTTCCAGAAACAAATCTCGCTTTAGGTGCAACAATAGCAGTTCTCTTGAGCAACTGACTCTTACCGCTTCCAGGGTCTCCGACGAGAAGGATGTGCATATCTCCTCTGGAAACAACTCCATCAGACCTCTGTTTTCTAACTCCTCCGAACAATTGAAGTACAAGCGCCTCTTTCACTCTTTCATGGCCATATATACTTGGAGCAATGCTGTCTATGAGTTTTTGAATGATTTTAGGGTCTTTGCTCAATTCAAGAATCTCTTGTTTTGTTTTCTCATCTATTGCCAGCTCTCCGAAATCCTCCTCGATTGGCTCTATCTCATTTGCTTCAATAATCAAGTCAAATCTTGTGCTTTGGCCTCCTGTCTGCAGCACAATCGGCACCTCTTTCAATATTCCAAATACTCTTATCTTTGTTCCTGGGTTTGTTTTCTTGTCTGACATTGGACTAACAAGGTCCTCTTTCAAGAAAACCTTGATTCTTTTAGGCTGCTCTCCACCAATGAGATTTTCAGGCGCTTCTTCTATGTCTAGTCCTTGCACATCCACCAGCTCTTTAGAAATCATCCTGAATTTTCCGCTTCTTCCGCAAGGACATCTTGATGGTTCTTTGAACTTCTTATCTAGTTGAAGAACATTCATTATATTGCCGCAACTAGGACATTCAAACCTCGCGCTCGTGACCTGCGGCCTTATTTCAGATTTTTGCCTTACAACTCCCTCTACATAAAAATATTTGTTTATTTCCTTTGCTCTTATGTCTCTGATATCTATGTAAGAAGAAGGAGGAAGATTATAGAATCTTACCCTGACATAATCTGGTTTTTGAGCATAATCAAATTGAAGAAGAGCAATCTCAAATGCCTTAAAGACTTCTTCAGGTTGTTCAAATATAATTTCTGCAAGCTCAGGGTCATATTTTGACAACAACAAGAAATCCACTTTTAGGAACTTGTTGCCCTTTCTGACATTTTCTAATAAAGTGTCAAGATAATATTTTTCAACAAATTCATTAAACCTTCTTATTTGTTCATTGACATTTAACATCTTGCCCCTTTTCCAAAACTTATTGATATTTTTATCTATTGAAAATTTGAATTTATTTCAATAAAGATGAAAAATTTATTTTACTTTCTTGAGATTCTCAATGAGCATATCCAATGCAGTATATACTTCATCTTCGCTCTTTGTTCCTGTGCAGACTATCTTGCCGTTTGAGAATAACAAGAATGTAGCTTTAGCTTCTGCCAGCTTATAGACAAGACCAGGGAATTGTTCTGGTTCATATTCTGTGTTTTCAAGCTTGACTGCAAGTGTGTTCAGATTTAGGTCCATATTTATGTTACCTGCAGCCACAATGTTCTGCACAACAATTTTCGGTTTAATCTTAATATGTATGCCAATCTTTTCTAAACTTTTGATTATTGTCTGGATTGATTCTTCTACTTTGTCAAGGGATTTCGCACCAGTGCACACAATCTTTCCAGAACTGAAAATGAGAGCAGAAGTTTTTGGTTCTTTTATTCTTATTACTAATCCAGGAAATTGTTCAGGATTGTATTCTGTATTAGATAATGTTGCAGCAACTTTTTCCAAAGGAATATCGTGTTCAAGTGAACTTGAAACAACTATATTCACAACCTTAACATTTTTTTTAATGCTCTCATCCATTTTAACTACCCCCTTGACATTCTTATTTTTAAATTATTTAAATACTAAAAATCCACTAGTTTATAAATGCTTTTATTTAAAGACAAATATTTTCCAAGATATATACCTCCTTCATTTCCTGTGGAAAAATACATTTTTAAGGCCTATTAATAGAAAATTAAACATTTTTCAGATAATATTCAACATAAAACTCCTGAATTTCATATGGAAAATAAACCACAAATAAACATCAATATAGAAAAAAATTAATTATAAATATTCATTAAAAAAAATTAAAAAAATAATGTCCGAAGAAATTAAAGCCCAAATAATATCAGGCGAATATGGAAAAATCATTGCAAGACAAAAATCAGGCAAAGAAATAGAGCTTGGAGAATTAATGGTATCAGAAACAGAACATCAGAAGATTATTTTTCAGGTTTATGAACTTCTTTACTCTTCACAAATTTCAGACAAAAACCTTGAATTAATATCAGGAATGACACTTGAAGAGAATCATTCCTATGAATTTCTCGACAAAAATTTAAGAAATTACAATATTGCATGTCTAAAACCATTGCTCGCAATAAAAAACAACACAACTTCCTTGTGCAAGACACTGCCTTCTTTTTTTTCATTCTTGAGAGAAATAAACAAACAAGACCTCTCGTTCATTACAAAGCCAGAAGATTCAATATATTTTGGAAAATTAAGATCTGGTTCAAAAATTATAGATGTTGATATTTTTCTGAAAGGTAAAGATGTATTTTCACATCACATACTTATTGCAGCTACAACAGGAAGAGGCAAATCAAACCTAACCTCAGTTATGTTATGGGACTCAGTAGATAAAGATTATTGCGGTGTTCTTGTGCTGGATCCTCATGACGAGTATTTTGGCAGAACAAGACAAGGCCTTAAGGATCATCCAAACAAGGACAAAATTGTGTATTATACCTCAAGAAATGCGCCTGCAGGACAAAGAACACTGACATTCAATATCACTAATATAAAGCCAGAGCATTTTGACGGCGCATTAAACCTTACTCCTCCACAATATGACCTTCTCAGAATATACTATAAATTCTTCGGAAAGAAATGGATAGAGTCCATAATTCTCGAAAAAGAAATAGAGGGCATTCATTTTCAGGAAGGAACACTGCACGTCGTGAAAAGAAAGATACTAAATATCCTAGATCTTGAGTTCACAAACAATCATCTTCTCTGTCACGGAATATTTGACATCAAATCAGGAATGACAACCCATCTTGACATAGCAGCAGAACTGGAAAATTCAAAAATAGTAATCATAGACACATCTAATCTCTCAAGCAGCCAGGAAATACTTGTTGGCTCATTAATAGCCTCAGAAATCCTCAGGAAATACCAGCATTACAAGACAACAGGTGAGCTTGACTCAAAACCAGTTATCTCTATTGTTATTGAAGAGGCTCCAAGAGTTCTTGGAAAAGAAGTATTGGAGAAAGGTCCAAATATATTTTCTACAATTGCAAGAGAAGGAAGAAAATTCAAGATAGGTCTTACTGCAATAACCCAACTTCCAAGCGCAATCCCAAAAGATATTCTTGCAAATATTAACACAAAAATAATCTTAGGAGTGGAGATGGCAAATGAAAGGCAGGCAATAATTGATTCAGCAGCTCAAGATTTAAGCCAGGATTCAAGAAACATCGCATCTCTCGACAAAGGCGAAGCCATAATTACTTCAACTTTTGCCCATTTTGCCTTGCCTATAAGAATTCCTCTATTTACAGAATTTATAAAAGAAAAAATTTATAATATTCAAAAAAGAAATATAATTTTTGAGGAATTAAGAAGATAAAAAACAAGAAAATAAGAAAAAACTTTAAAAAAATAAAAAATAAATAATAAATAAAAAATACACTCTTAATTTGGAGAAAGGGAAAATGATGTGGGTTAGAGAAAAAGAATTAAAAAAACTTCGTGACAATTTCGTCGCAATACAAAAAATTTATCTTTCAATTTTAAATCGCGTTAAAGATAATTTCCAACTATAAAAACTAATCTTCTGGACCAAAACATACCTCTGAATAAAAGAATAAAGGCTGAAAGAGAGTTTTTAGATATTTTAGGTGCGTTTATCAAAATAATAAATAATTTAGAAGCAAAAGCAAAAGAGCTGCAAGAAACAATAAAAGAAAATCAATCCTTAGCACTCATTTCAGAAGAACTGAACAACACACTCAAACTCTGTGAAGAAATAAATTCAATTATAAACACGTTTGTAAAAATAGAAAAAAAAGAAGAAAATAAAAAAGATATTCTAATCAAATATAGGTATAAAGACCAAAATCTTGTTGATAAAAAACAAATAGTAGAAAGGCAGGTCGAAATAGGCCAAAAAATTAATGAAATGCTAGAATTGATGTTCGCTTCCAAGTATAAAGGAGAAGAAAACAATTTAAACATAGCAATTCTCTTAAACAATTTAGATATTCTTTTCAAAAATATAAGAGGAATGGAACCAACAAAAATAATAAACAAGTCCCTGGAGTTAATAAAAAAAATAAAAAAACAATACAAAATAGAATAAACTCTTTAGTTCATAAAAAGAATTTGGCCTGATATTCTATTTTCACTTTATGTTCTAGATTAAGTTCTTCATTATAATCCCATATTATATTTATATCTTTTTTATTATCTTTGTCATACAACCATTCTCTACTATAAGTGCCTCTACACTGAATCTTTTTTTCCCTGACTGCAGCAACTCTCGCAGCAAACTGCTTCCAAAGATACTCATATTGACCAAAACCAGGTTCTTCATACAACAAATCCAGAAGATTATCAAACTCTTTAAACTCTTCAGCTAAAAAAACACAAATATAGGGTTGTTTTTTTAGGGGCTCCACAATCAAACGATTTTTGTCTCCATATCCATAATAAGAAAAATAATAATTATCAACCAATGCTTTCACATTATCTATAGTTCTAAATTCCCTGAAATTACATAATCTTATCTCGCTTTTATCGCATTCAAGATTTTTCAAGTTTTTAATAAACTTCCTCATCCTAAAATCCAGCTCACACTCAACTCCAATAAAATAAGGTTTTTTTACTATGTTTATTATATTATTTTCCATAATCAAGGTTAATCTAAATTTCTTTTTAAATATTTTCAAAAAGAATAAATATTACCTGTAATAATAATAGCTTTAAGAAAGAGGTGTGCAAATGAGCGAATATAAGAAAATAATGGAAAAAGTCAAGGAAATCAACGCACAGCTGAACAAAATAAGCCTTAAATTTTATGCAGAGCATGATAAGGAAAAACTGAAAGAGATATTGAAAACACTCAAGAATGCACTGGTTATTATCAGCGACTATCAATTAAGAAAAGGATTAGAATTGAGCTCAGATGAGCTAAATGAGCTCATGAAATATTATCAAATTTTCCATGGACACTACAGAAGATATGAGAATTATGCTTAGTATAATTTGCCTTTAACAACATAGAAATAATCAGAATATTTTATGATTTTTAAGGGTTTCTCCTCAATTTTTTGTTCTATTACTAAAGGAACAATGGATTTCTTTAAGAGATAATATTGAATACTTTTTTCAGAAAGAATATGTGCATTTCCAACAACAGCAAAAACAGAGGCATCACTTTCTGTGGCCAAGGCAGCAATACTGTTTGCGGCTTCTGCATTGCAATTCTCATTATTTTCTTTCCATAAACAAAAATATTCTTTATTCTCAATAACAGAAGACAGGTCTTGAGCATCTTCTATGATTTCATCGCCAATATATATCTTGTGTCCATTGTTGAGATAACTTAAAATCTTCTTTTCATTTTCATGATACTCTGATGAATGCATCTCACCCACAATAACAATCTTGTTCTCTTTCATTGCTTTTACCAACTCATCCAAATTTGCTTCTTTTGGAAAAATAGAAGACTGTCTGGGATAGAAATGTTGCATTAATTTCTGAAGACCATTTTCAGAATCATTCAAAGTCTTCAATAAAGTCTTTGAAATAGTGTCCATAAAAAAAGTGAATTTTTTTCTCTTTTTAAATATTTCCTTTTATTGTCATTAATAAGTAGTTATAAATACCTTGTTTATACAATTTCCATAACAAAACATAATAATAACACCTTTTTTTTAACAAAGCATATGAAATTTACCCACCTCGCAGATATCCATATAGGAGCATATAATGACCCGAAATTATCAAAAATCATTCTAGATAATTTTAAGCAGGCAATAGACATTTCTTTGAAAGAAAATGTAGATTTTGTCATCATCGCAGGTGATCTTTTCAATGTCGCAATGCCTGGAATAGACAACCTAAAAGAGACAGTTCTTCAATTAAAAAGATTAAAAGAGAATAATATTCCAGTATATCTGGTGGCAGGCTCTCATGATTATAGCTCTTCTGGCAAAACAATCATAGATATTTTAGAGCATACAGGAATGCTAGTCAATGTGTTGAAAGGAGAGCAAGACAAAAATGGAAGATTAAATCTCAAATTCACAATTGACAAAAAAACAGGAGCCAAAATCACAGGCATACTAGGAAAAAGAAATATGCTTGAGAAGGAATACTATGAGCAACTCAACCGAGAACCTCTTGAATCTGCAGAGGGTTTCAAGATTTTCATCTTTCATACCTCTCTTTCAGAGCTGAAACCAGAAGAAATGTCAGAGATGAACTCCATTCCATGTTCTTTGCTTCCTAAAAATTTCGACTATTACGCAGGAGGCCACATTCACATAACCACAGACATCACTATTCCAGGTTACAAGAATATCGTGTATCCAGGCCCTATTTTTCCTGTTAATTTCTCAGAATTGGAAAAACTCAAGCACGGCAGTTTCGTGATATATGATAATGGAAAAATAAAAAGAATAAACTTAGATAATATCTCAACAATATCCATTGCTCTTGATTGCACTAATCTTACTCCTGCCCAAATAGAACAAAAAATCATCAATCAGTTTCCTGAAGATCTATCGCAAAAGATATTAACACTAAGGCTTTTTGGTGCTATTGATGTGAAAGTTTCTGACATAAATTTCAATCTCATAAATTCTGAAGCTTTGAAAAGAAATGCTTTCTATGTAATGAGAAACACCTCAAAGCTCATAAGCAAGCAACTCAGGGAGGTCAGGACAAAAGAAACATCACAAGACCTTGTAGAAGAGACATTGATAAAGGAATTCAGCTCTAATTTCACTTTCAAGAATGCAGATGTCAAAATAGGCCCAGAATTGATCAAACAACTGATCACATCACTCTCAGCAGAAAAAATAACAAATCAAGAAGAATATGAAAAGGACTTTTTACAAAAAACAAAGAAATTATTCAACATATAATCTCTCTTTTATTTTATTTATCACAAAAGCAGGCTCTCCAGAAAAGCTTCCTTGAACAATTTTTTCATTACCTCCTCCTTTTCCTCCAAATTCAAAGATGATTTTTAACAACTCATTGGCCTTATATCCTGAATCTTGCGTACAGCAAATGAGAATCTCATTTTTCTCTTTCGTCTTGTTGATAAATACCAATACTTTCTTTTCTTTTCCATTATTGATTATCTCATTCGCCTTGTCTATCATTTTTCTTTTTTCAACATCGTCGTAGATAGCACTATAAAACTCAATATCACCCAATTTTTCTTTTTCATATTTTTCAACAACATATTCAGAAAATTTTCTTACTTTCTCCTTAAGCGCTTCCTTTTCTGTCATTATTACTTTTATCCTGTCAAATATTTCATTCACATCTGCATTTACCAATGAAGCAATCTTCCTTGATTGCGCTGCTAAAAGAAAAAGATCTTCATCAACATTCACTTTAAACTTTATCTCATATTTATTTCCCAAGCAATTAAATTTTGTGACAAGAAAATTACCTATTTCTGAAGTATTTTTCACATGCGTTCCTTTGCATGCACTCAGGTCAAAATCATTTATCTTTATTATCCTCACTTCATTCTCTTTTATTCTCTCCTTCTTTATTCTCAGTTCAGGATACTTTTCCACCTCATCTTTCTTCACAAATATCTCTTGCACATTTATTCTTTTCTTGATTACTTCATTAGCCAATTTCTCTGCTTTCAACACATCATCCCATTCTAATTTGTCTGCTAAAACAAAAATACTGCTTTCATTCTCGTCAAGGTCTATTTTGTCAAGAAGAAGATTTTCTTTTACTTTTTGTAATGCTTTAAAGAAAATATGCTCTCCGCTATGCATTCTCATTAATTTCTCTCTTCTTTCAACATTTAATTTCAAAATTACCTCTTCCCCTTTTTTCAACTCTATTTTTTTGTCTAACTCAAACCAGCTCCTATTCTCATTTTTTTCTATATTAACAATATTAGCATGTTCTCTGTTTTCTTCCCTGTTTTCTGTCTCAATGACACCTGTGTCCGGGGGTTGGCCGCCTCCGCCAGCATAAAACAGCTTGCTTTCAAGAAGCACATAAGTTTTAGAGTTTTCTTCTTTTATATCCAAAACTTTTAGCTTTTCTGTTTTTGTAATATTCATTTTAACACTCTTAAAGCCCCCAATTTTATAAAAATATAGGAAAATAATTTCATTACTGCAGAATAGTAAAGGAATGGAAACATTTAAATACGAGTTGGCTATTCCCTCTCTTATTATCAGAGTTTGATATCTAGAGGTGTTTAGAGGGTGTTGATAATCATTATTAAAAATGGAAGGTATAGAAAATGATTGTGCAAAAAGAATTTTTAAATAAACTCAAAGAGTTTGGTCTAAATTCTTATGAATCAAAACTTTGGACTGCTCTTTTATCAAGAGGAGTTTCAACAGCAGGAGAGCTTTCTGACATTGCTAATGTTCCAAGGTCAAGGTCATATGATGTTCTCGAGTCACTTGAAAAGAAAGGCTTTATAATGATGAAACTTGGCAAGCCCATAAAATATTTAGCAGTGCCTCCTGAAGAAGTTTTTGAAAGAGTAAAAAAAAGAATTAAAGAAGAATCAGAAAGACAAGCAAAAGCACTGGAATCATTAAAAGGCTCTGAAGTTCTCGAAGAATTAAAAATGTTGCACAATCAAGGCATAGAGCTCGTCGATTCAACTGATCTTTCTGGCGCTTTCAAAGGCAGAAATAACATCTATAACCACATTGAATTGATGTTAAAAAATGCCAAAAAATCTATTACAATATGTACAACTAAGCAAGGTTTCTTGAGAAAAGCAGAGAATTTCAAGAGACTTCTCGAAAAAGCCAAAGAAAGAGGTGTAAATATAAGAATAGCAGCACCAATAACACCAGATTCAAAAGAAGCTCTCAAAGCAGTTTCGAAGTTTGCTGATGTCAGGCATTCAAGCGACTTTGTTTCAAGATTCGTCATTGTTGACGGAAAAGAGATGGCCTTCATGCTTCTTGATGACAAGGATGTGCATCCTTCTTATGATGTTGGTGTTTGGGTCAATACAGATTTCTTCGCAAACACAATGGAAAAGCTTTTTGATGCTCATTGGAAAAACATGAAACCAATGAAATAAACATTTTCACAATACTATCATAATACTATTACCTTCCTTTTTTCTTTTATTTTTTCTTTGTTTTTTGATTTTTTTAGATAATCTTTATATACAAGTTAGTCTAAAAAAAGGCATATATTCATAAATTAAAAAACAATAAAAAAAAACGAGGTGTTAGAAAATGGAAAAAAAAACATCATTCGCATATCTTGCGATTGTTGCGATTGTTGCAATTGTTGCATTGGTAGTATTAATAACCGGAAATCATAGTCAAATTGTATTGCCAAATCAAAATATTGCAGGAGAAGCAAACATTGTAGAACCCGCACATCTAAAATTGTGTGAGAGGACAGGAACGAGAATTTACGAATGTCCTCCTAATTATGAAAGACAGTGTTATAAGTGTACTTATAGTGATGGAACTGTAGATGAATGGTGCGGAGGTTGCGTACCTGCATAATATTGCAATGACTGTTTCATTTTTACAAAGAGATATAGAAAAAACTTGTGGAGATTCTTTTAACGAGACTTATGAAAGATATAAAAAATATTTTTAGATGCTCTTGATAAAAATAAACTTATTATATTTGGAGCAAAAGGGTCTATTCCTTACAGGGCATTAAAAAAAGATCTTGAAAAGATACTAGGAAATTCTTTAAAAGAAAAAGTAGAATTTATTGATGTTGATACTAGATGTGATATATATGCAACAGCAAAATTAGGAAGAATTTATGGTTTTAAAAGTCCTGATGCTTTAAGTTTAATTTATCCAACATTAATAAAAAAAATATCGAACAAAATAAAATAGAAAAATATATTGGTTATAATCAAGATATGAACTGTGTTTATGCTTTTGATTAGGAAGAAAATAAAACCAAAATATCTAATGAAAAGAAAGTTTTGCTGGAAGAAATTTTAAAATAAAAAAATCATTTACTGAGGTGCGATTTTTCTTGCTGATGAATATATTTTTATAATAAAATATTCCACCAAGAGAAATTGTCAAAAAAGCACATACAACACCTAATTTTCTTTTATTTTTTTTTAAAAAGCTTTATCATATTACTTACTGTCATATATCTCATCTATATAAATCTTTCCTATTTTAACCCCTAAAAAGTAGTTAAAAATAAAAAAAAAATAAAAAATAAACACAGTTAAGTCCTTCAAAAACATTTATAAATACATTAGCCAATATAGAAAATAATCATAAAAAAATCAAAATAAAAATCAAATAATTATATTATAATTATATTCAAAGGAGGTTGATAGCATGGCACTTAGCGTTGAAGGCGTAACATTGGCCATAATTATAGCCACATTAGCTGCAATAGTTTACTCAATGAGAATAATGGTCCTTTTGGAGAGAAGAATTGCCAGAATGGACTTGAACATAGAGAGAATGGCAAGAAAAATAGCAAGAGAAGAGTTTAGAATTGAGAAAGAAATGCAAAAATTCGAGAGAAAAAAATAAATTTTTTAATTTTTTTCTATGATATTGTATAAATCTTTTGAGCACGGCTGGTTCTATCATTATAGATTGCATAAATCTAAATTGGATTCAATATCAAAAGATTTTAACACCCTGAAAATATTTCTCGAGAATGTGCTAGAAAATTGTCCTGATGATTATTTTAGAAAAGGCCCGAGAATATCCAAGCAAAAAATTAATCTGAAAGCAGAGCTTTATAATCTCAAAGGCCATGAAATATCAAAACTGGCAGAAATAGCAATGCAAAACAAGACACATTCACCACATACAACAATACAACTCTTCATGCTAAATCACGACAATGCAACAATTGCAACAGAAGTTCCATTATGGCTTGAAGAAAATGAAATGCAGGAATACAAGCACATCTTCAACTCAAGTTTTCCTGTCACAGGTCATATTGATGTTCTCAGGATAGAAGACAATAAAATATGGATATGGGACTATAAACCAAAAGCATATAAAGAAAAATATGCACCCTTTCAGGTATATTTTTATGCCAGGATGCTTTCCAAAAGGACAAATATTCCACTCGAGAATTTCAGGTGCGGATATTTCGATGAAAATGAAGCATATGTATTTGATCCTAACAAGGCTGAGTTAATATGGAACTAGAAGAATGGTACATACAATTCCTGAAAGCAAGAGATGTCTTTGAGAAGAAGATAAAGGATATCATAAAGAAAGATTCTGTTACAGAGGTGCATTTCACTGATAAAATTCTAAAAATTCTAATAAAACCTACTTTAGATGAAATAAAGAAATATGACAAGAAAGAATATTTGACTATACTATTTCCCAACAAAAAAGAGCATGTTGAATTCTTGATAAAAAACTGGAATAGTCTAAAAGAATATCCTAATCTCTCTATTTTTTTCATTAACCCAGAATCTTCCCTTGACAAGAAATGGGCCCTAAAACCTCACATCCATGATAAAATAACAGACCCAGAAGCTTTAAAGCCAGGATTATTGGCAATGTTTGAGACAGTAGAAGAGAGTAAATGATTTTAAATTTTTTCTTAATATATCTTAAAATTCAGAAGAACTTAATATACTCTTTCTTTAAAAGATAAAACCCAACAAGATTTCCGATGACAAACAGCAATAATGTTGCAATCCTGCTGTGATTGAATGAGCCTATGACATAACCCGCGAGAAATCCTACTGCAATTATTGAATAAACAACAAACCTCGAATGCTTTTTTCCTCTATGTAAGATTGCTCCTGAAAATATGCCTGACAAGAATATAACTATAATTGAAACTATCTTGTTGTTTATCATCAAAGGAAGCAAAAACCCTATCACAAACAAAACCAAGAAAATATACTCTACCCAATCCCTGTTAAAATCAAAGCTCATCTTTCAATTGTTATGGTGAAAAGCACCATCATTATCGCTCCTAATATCATTGCCGCAATGATGCTGATTATTATATTGAAAAAGAACATCAGCAAAGCAGTAGCTAAGAAAAAGAAGAAAAAGAATATGTAAGATTTTCTGCTCACATAGAACATATGGGAGCCGTCCAATGGAGGAATAGGCAATGCATTGGCAACTGCAAACACACAACAGATAATCATAGCCTTCTCAAAGAAAAGGTTGGTTGTTGAGAATGCTCCTGCCATTTTGAATAAAATTGCCAAGGTCAGAACAGACAAAGGACCTATAAGGCCTATCATCGCCATTTCCAGAAACGAGCCTTGTGGCTTGTATTTTCCAATTCTAAGCTTGACTATGTGATGTAAGGCAAATCCTCCTGGAACAAGAAAATACCATATTTTACCTTTTGACACTAATGCCACAATAAGACCGAAAAAAAGACCCAAAAGCCATGGTTTGTATTCACATGAAAAACCACGCTTCAATGCAAGCAGTTTCTTTGACGTCACAAATACTATCATAATCAAACTCATTAAAAGCAGAATAGAAATGAAATTATTGAGCCATTGAATCCAGATGAACTGCTCTTTACCATCATCTATACCTGTAATTATGGACAAAATAATTATAGAGAGAAGAATTCCCCAAATCTCATTTTTTGAAAATGTGAAATATTTCCTGATTGAATAGCTGAACACACTCATCTATATTATATTAAGGAATGAACTATTTAAAGGTTTTTGCTGAGTATTTCCATAATACCTTTTTCATGGCCTTTTCCCACTACTGCCAAGATAGATTTTTCAGGAAAATTATGGTGTAATGTAAGAAGATTTATTGCCATTAGTTTATTGCGTTCATCTATCAAACTCTTGTAAATGCCAGGATAATGTTTTTGCATGTGTTTGATTATTGCTTCAACAACTTCATCCTCAGGAACTTGGCCAATAGCAAGCTTGTCTAAACCTAGATTTTTCAGCTGTTTTTTCGGAATAAATATGCCTTTTAAAAAATCCTTTATCATCGAGAAAAAATCCCTGAACTTGAAATTCTTTGAGAATCTTCTTAAGGTTATGCGAATATCCTGATCAATAAGAGCGATTTTAAGAGAATTTTTTTTTGCCTGTTTAAATGCGGCATACATATCAGAGCCAGGCATTATCTGCAATCGCTTGCCGATTATTTTCTGGGCTAATGAACCTAATATTAAAAAGACAAAACCTTTGAAGCCGAATTCTCTTATCATAGAAAATGAAGGTTTTGACTTTTTTTTCTTTATCAGTGCCTGCAACCTCTGAGCATCAAGTTCAATCGCGATAATGTCAGGTTTGTTCTTTTCAATAAATGCTTCTATTTCTTTCACAGAATTCCTTGAAACATGTGAAGTGCCTATAATTGCTATATTGTTGATTTTTATCATTGTTCACAGATTAATTTTTTTGCTTTAAAAGGTTTAATGATGTTGTATTTAAAAAGGATAAGTTTATATATAAGTTTTTCTTGTTTTTTATCATCATAATAAATCGGAGGGATAGATTATGCTCAAGATGAAAAGAATTTCTGAAATATATGATATGAGAGTATTCACTGATAGCGGCGAATATTTTGGTGATGTTGAAGAGGCTCAGCTCGGCAAAAACAAGGTGTTTGGCTGGAGAATAAAAGCCACAAAAAACTCTTATCTAGCCAAAGTATTAGGCTCTGCAAAAGGAGTGCTTGTGCCGCACCAGCTTGTGAAGTCAGTTGGAGATATTATGATAATAAGCAGAAGCGCAATGCCAAGCTTCTCTGATGAGCCAAGTGCCCCTCATGAAGATGAGGACTAGATTTTTAATACTTTTTTTAATAAATTAAATAAACTTTTTCTATAATTCAAAGTAACGAAATTCTAATTATCTTTCTTTAAACCACTTGCCACTAGACAACTATGCTAAACATATTTAAACAAAATTCCCTCTTCTTAGACAATGATAAAAGATTTTACGCCAAGACTCTACCAGCAGACAATCTTTTCTACCTGTGTCTCTAATAATACACTTGTCGTGCTTCCAACAGGATTAGGAAAAACAAATATACTGATGATGATGGCAGCCCACAGACTTAAGCAATATCCTGATTCAAAAATTTTAGTGCTTGCACCCACAAGGCCGTTAATAGAACAGCATATGAAGACATTCAAAAAGCATCTAGAAATAGACGAAACCAAATTTTCTTTACTGACCGGCCAAGTTCCTTCAGAAAAAAGAAAAGAGCTGTTTAATTCATCTCAACTAATATTTTCAACACCCCAAGGAGTAGAAAATGACTTAATATCAAAGAAAATATCACTAAAAGATGTTTCATTAATTGCATTCGATGAAGCCCACAAGGCAGTAGGTGATTATTCATATGTATTCATTGCAAAGCAATATGATGCTCAAGCCACTAGACCGAGAGTGCTTGCTCTTACTGCATCTCCTGGCTCAGATATAGAAAAAATAAAAGAGGTCTGCAACAACCTGCTAATTGAAGAGCTTGAAATACGCACAGAAAAAGATCCTGACGTAAAACCATACATAAAACCTTTGGAAATAGAATGGGTCAAGGTTCAGCTTTCTCCTGCATTCAAAAAAATATCTGAATATCTTGATGCAGCCATAAAAGAGAAATTGTCAGAGGCAAATCAGCTAGGATATTGCAATCTCACATTCAGTTCATTGAAAAAATCAGATATCATTCAATTACAAAATAATCTCCATACAGAAATAAGCAAAGAAAAATACAATCCTAATCTTATGAAAACAATATCCTTGTTGGCTGAGATTCTCAAAATTCTTCATGCATATGAGCTTCTTTCCTCTCAAGGCCTTTCTCAATTAAACAATTATTTTGAAAAATTGCTCGATGAAGCTCCAAAAACAAAAGTCAAGGCAGTGCAAAACCTAATGAAAGACACTAATTTCATCTCTGCAATAAGGCTCACCAAAAATATGATAGATTCAAATGTCAAGCACCCCAAACTTCTAAAACTTAAAGAGATTATAGAAAATGACCTTAAAAAAGTCCAAAAAGCAATAATATTTACTCAATTCAGGGACACTGCTGTCGAGGTTGTGGATGAGCTCAGCTCAGCAGGCATATCCTCAAAGATATTTTTGGGCCAACAGAAAAAGAAAGACACAGGAATGTCCCAGAAAGAGCAGAAACAGATTCTTGAAGATTTCAGGAAAAATGCATTTCGCGTGCTTGTTTCTACATCAGTTGGAGAAGAAGGCCTGGATATTCCAGAAGTTGATGAGGTCATCTTTTACGAGCCAGTGCCGTCTGCTATCAGGACAATCCAGAGAAGAGGCAGGACAGCCAGATTCAAAAAAGGCATCCTTAAAGTGCTTGTCACAGAAGGCACTCTTGATGTGAGTTATAGATGGAGCGCCCATCACAAAGAAAAAAGAATGCACCGCACTCTCGAAGAGCTTAAAAACAAATTCAAGCTATACAAAAAAGATGCAAAAAAAGAGACAAAACTAGATTCATTTCTTCCCTCAGAAGAGTATTCTATTAAAATAGATACAAGAGAAAAAGCATCTCCTATAATAAAATTTCTGGCAGAAAACAACATTAAAATTGAGCTGACTACATTAGATATCGGAGATTATATTCTTTCTGATAAAGTGGGAGTAGAGTTCAAGACAGTGCCTGATTTTGTAGAGTCTATTATTGATGGTCGTCTTCTTACCCAAATATATAACCTAAAAAAGAATTTCGAGAAACCAATTCTTGTGATTCAAGGAGAAGAGAATATTTTCACACAAAGAAAAGTACATCCCAATTCAATATATGGAATGATATCAGCAATAACAATAAATTTTCAGATACCAATCATACAACTAAAAACATGGCAAGACACAGCAAATTTTTTTTTGACAATAATCCGGAGAGAGCAGGAGAACACAAAAAAAGAGCCACAGCTCCACTCTGCAAAGCCTTTGTCATACAAAGAACAGCAGGAATTCATTGTCTCAAGTTTTCCAGGAATTGGAACAGCGTTGTCAAAACCTCTTTTGAAAGAGTTCAAAACAATAACAAGGATAGTAAATGCGAAACCAGAGCACCTTGAGAAAGTTTCAAAGATAGGCCCATTAAAGGCCAAAGAACTCTACGAGATATTCAATAAAGAATACAAAGAATAAGTTTTTACTTCTTATTAATGATTATAAATATTTTAATATAAAAATAAAGAGTTTTGCCTTAGGGGTGAATAATGCCGATTTTTCAAAAAAAAGAGCAACCAGAAATACCACAACCTAACTTAGAACCTCCGAATATAGGTCCAGATACGAGTTTAGGTCAGTTACAATCGGACATAGCTGTTAATCCGGTTCCTAATTATGTTGAAGATAAGGATATGCCCCCTTCTTTTGAATCAGTACGCCAGTCACAACAACTTTCATCACAAAAGTTACCTGAACAAATGACAACTCCAGAACAAGAGATTAAGCAGAATACTATCAAGCAATTTTCCTATAATGAAGTTCCTGATAAACTACCTAAACTAAAATCAATGTTAGAGCAGGAGATAACAGATGAAGAGAAAATAAAAATTAGCCTTCATAACAAATTCAGAATAGAAAAACCCATGTTCATACGAACATCACACTTCGGGCAAGTCCTGCAAAATATTGATTATGCCAAGTCAAGGTTGATGGAATGCAATGCACTCAATAAGAATCTAGCAGAACTTAAAGTGTTGCAGGACAATGTTTTCAGCAGTTATCATGAATTATTAGAAGAGATAGAAAGAAAGCTATTGCTGATAGATAGGACAATATTCAAAGGTGAATTAATATGAACAAAATGCCTGTTTTCATTAAAATTTCAGAATATAAACAGATTGTCGAAGTAATGGATATTATCAAGGCAAAGATAATAAAGGCCAAGAATTTGATTGACAATGTTAACGAGCTTAAGAGAAAAGAAGACTCCTTAGTTGACAAATGGCGCCAAGACCTCGTGGAAGTCGAGCAGAGAATTGAAGAGATAGACCGTGCAATGTTCGAGCCAGAAACAGAATAAGATTCAAAAAATGCAAGACAAAGAATTGTTTTATGTGGGTATAGAATCACCTATTGATTTTAGGAGAAATATCCTTGAATCCTCAAAGAAAATACTGACAACATTGCAACTTTATGAAGAAATTAAAAAATTGAGAGTGGAGAAATATTCAAATGTTGTGCAGATTAAGAAGATTGTTGATGAGCTAAGAATATTGATGGACAATCTTAACAAATCATTTCCTCAAACAGTTATCAGGCCATCAAAAAAAGCCCCGAGATTAGTGCAAGTGCCTAAAACAGAAGAACAAAAACCTAAAGCACAGCAAATATCCGAGCCAAAAAAGATAATAAAAGCAGGCCCAATAAGAGATACAGATGAACTAAAGAAATTAGAAGATGACCTGAAAGAAATAGAAACAAAACTTAGTACTTTCAAGATTTAAAGCATTTATTCTCAGTAACTTTTTTAAATACTCTGACCACCTCTTTGCTAATTTGAGTTTTTGTCTGAGTTTTTTGCAGGGGTGCCGGAGTGGCCAAACGGGCTGGACTCAAGATCCAGTAGCTTAGTGCTTACGAGGGTTCGAATCCCTTCCCCTGCATTTAATATTTAATATAAAGGACTTGATACAAATGGCAATACAACTACTTCCTCTTGGCGGTTATGGAGAAATAGGCCGCAATTGTACTGCAATAAGAGTTGATGATGAGGTGATTATAATTGATTTAGGCCTGAACATGCAGAAATATGTTGAGCTCACAGAAGATGAAGAGGTAAAACTGATCTCGAGCTATGAACTTGCCAAGACAGGAGTCATACCAGACCTTGAACTTCTTAAAAATTGGAAAGACAAAATAATTGCGATAATACCTACCCACGCGCATCTTGACCATATCGGCGCAATACCATTTCTGGCAAATAAATTAAAAGGACCTGTAATTTGCACTCCATTCACAAAAGAGGTTCTTAAAAGAATATTGAAAGATGAGGACAAAAGGCTAAAAAAACCAATAATTGAATTAAGGCCAGGAAAATCAATGAAACTTTCTGACAAAATTACAATAGAATTTATTCCTGTAACTCATTCAACACCCCACACTATCTTCTGCACTATTCATACAAAATACGGTTCAATTGTTTATTCAAATGATTTCAAAATAGACCAAAAACCTCTTTTAGGCCAGAGTATTGACTTAAAGAGAATAAAGGCACTGGGAAAATCTGGAAAAGTCATTCTTTTTATCGCAGATTCTCTTTATGCCGACATCACATCCACAACTCCTTCTGAATCTGTTGTTGAAGAGCTTCTTGAAGACGCATATCTTTCCTTGAAAGATGCAGGTATAATTATATTTACAACATTCGCATCTCACATAGCAAGAATAAAAACAATTCTTAATCTCGCGAACAAAAAAAACAGAAAAATTCTCATTCTTGGAAGGTCTATGCACAAATATCTTTCCGCGGCACACGCATTAAACTTAATTCATATTCCCGAGCATGTAAGGATAATAAGATATAAGAAAGAAATGTTAAAAATATTAAAGAAAGTGCATCTGGACAGGGAGAAATATATCTTGATAACAACAGGCCACCAAGCAGAACCAGGGTCTGTCTTGTCAGGTCTCGCCAACAAGAACATTAACTTCGAGTTCAAACCTAATGATGCAGTGATTTTTTCATCAAAAATAATTCCAGTTGAATATAACATACTTAACAGGAAAAAATTAGATAATCTTTTAAAATCTCAAGGAGTAAGGATTTTTACAGACATGCATGTCTCAGGCCATGCATCAAGAGAGGATTTAAGAGAGATAATCTCAATGCTCAAACCCAAGATAATGATACCCTCTCATTCAACAATAGACAAGGCAGAACACTTTATTGAATTGGCAGAGCAGATGGGTTATAAAAGAAATAAGAATATTTTTATCATTAATAATGGGTTAATTTTCAATCTTCCTATTAAACATTAAATCCAAAAATTTAAATAGAACTGTCCTAATTAGAATTTTATAAAAAAGTTATAAAAAAAGGGCGATTTAGAATGAAACTCACACTAGCAGAACCAAAATATCTCAGGGATCCAATTTCAATTATTTCCGAGCTTGTCAATGAGGCAAGATTTAAGATTTCCAAGAACGGCATAGAATTAGTGGCAATGGACCCTGCAAATGTTGCAATGGTGATTTTCAAGCTTTTCTCAAGTTGTTTTGTTGATTTCAAACTGGAGCATGAGGAAGAGATTGCGCTCAACCTGACAAACCTCAAGCAAATCCTGAAAAGGGCAAAACCTAATGATATGCTGACCTTGGAGATGGAAGGAACATCAAAGCTTGTTATAAGGCTAAAATCAAATACAACAAGAACATTTAAGATACCTATAATAGAGATGGATGAGAAAGAGCAGAAGATACCAGAACTCAATTTTCCAATAACAATCAAGGCTCCGTCAATGGTTTTCAATGAAGCAATTGAAGATGTTGATGTTGTTGCTGAATCAGTCTCTCTGGTAGGTGAAACAGATAAATTTATTATCAAAGCAGAAGGCGATCTTTCTGATGTGAAAATAGAGCTTGAGCCAAATGAGGAAATAAAAATCCACTCAGAAACAGAAGAGACAATAAAGGCCAAATTTTCTATAGAATACCTCAAAAAGATGATTAATGCCTCAAAACTCTCAAATAATATTACTTTGCAATTCAATTCAAATTATCCATTGAAGCTTGAATATGCGGTTCTTGACAAACTACAATTGTCTTTTATTCTTGCGCCTAGAGTAGAAAACGATTAAAAATGGATGGCGTAGCAGGAGTTTACGGGAAAGATGAAAATCTTGTAAAAAAAATTTTTCTGGCAATAGGCGCGTGTCAGCACAGAGGCAAAACTTGCGCAGGGATTGCAGTCGGCAACAACAAAGGTATTGAGTAGGAAAAAGGGCTGGGTCTCATCGGTAATGTTATCGATGAAAGAAAAATAAGAATATTCCAAAAGCTAGAGTCCATAGCAGCAATAGGAAATGTGGGCTATACAAAGAACAAATACCCTGCGCCAATCAATGCAGAACCAATAAGAATAAACCCGAAAAAACATTCTAAATTTGAAATCGCAGTTACAATGGATGGTTATCTTGTAAAACACGATGACCTAGTAAAAGAGCTTAAAAAAGATTATAATTTTGAAACAAAGAATTAAGACAGAAATTCTCGGAGCATTGCTTCATAAATACATAGAAAAAATACGGAGAAATTAACCCAGAAGTCGGTTGCGACTTTATAAAAAAACTTAAAGGAAGAGCAACTTTTGCATTGCTCGCCTTGATATACGACGGAAAAGAGACAAAACTCATAGGTATAAAAGATAAAACAGGATTCGAGCCGTTTTTGTTTCGGAAAAATAAACAATGTTTTTGTAATAAGTTCAGAATCTTGTTCTCATAGAAGAATAGGCGGTTATGCTGAAAGAGAGTTTCTAGGAGCAGAAATGATCATCGCAGACCATAATGGAATAGAGAATTTCATTTTAGAAAATTCATTAAACTTGAAAGACGCCTTTCAGGCAGTTTATTTCGGTCATCCAAATTCAAATTTCGGAGAGATGTCAATAGCAGAAATAAGGGCAGGTCTCGGAAAGAAATTGGTGGATTACTATGGAGCGCCAGAAATAGATATCATAGTAGATAATCCTGATTCAGGAAAAGGCGTTACTAGAGGAATAGCAAAAGCCCTGAACCAAAAAGTTGAATATGGCCTTATCAAGCAAGCGCAAGCAGTCCGGACTTTTCAAGAACAGGATTCCCGCCAGCGCAGTATCGAGGTGGGTCTGAAATTCGGAGCAATTGATTCTATTGTTCAAGGCAAAAGAGTTCTTATGGGTGATGATAGCATTGTCAAGGGCAGTGTTAGTGAAGGAGGCTCTATATGGTCTTTGTATAACTCAGGCATAGAAAGCTTGGAATTTTGGATATCATATGGCCCTATGCTTTTTCCTTCATTTAAAGAATGGCACAGAGGTCAAGAGTGTCTTTTAGAACTTGCAGTACAAAGAGCGTTCAAAAAACAAAAACCCTTATTCTAAATCAAGAGAGGAAATAAACGAGGCAGTGGCAAAGATGATTATTGATACGCTTAATAATACAAAAGACATACCTCTTCCAAGAAAAGTAAACTATGACGAGTTAAAAGTGCGCTACAATTCTTTAGAAGCAATAAAAGATGTTATCGGCAAATGTTCTTACCAAGCATTAGACGCTTCTTATCCTATTGAGGAAAAATTCTGGCCAGAGTGGCTAAAGAAAGAAGTAGATAAGTACCACAAATACAAAAAATGATTTTGATTTAAAATTTTTGATTTAAAATAATTCTATAATTCTAAATAGTTCATAAAAATAATTCTAACAAACTCAAAACATCTTGAAAAAATATTTAAATCTTCGCTTTTTTTCCTCATATTATGAAATCTTATTGTAGTTTTGCTAGAGCCTGTGATAATCATCACAAAGAGCATCACGACACAGAACATGGTTTTCCTCCAAAAGATGATGATGATATTTTCAGGCGTTTGGTATTGGAGATAAGCCAGGCAGGACTTTCTTTTGATACTGTCTTAAAGAAGAAAAAAGAAATATACAAACAATTCAGCTCTATACAAAAAGTAGCAAGGTTCAATGATAAAAAAATAGAGCAATTAATGAAAAATCCAGGAATAATAAGAAATCGTCTTAAAACAGAGGCAATAATACATAATGCGAAAAAAATAAAGCAACTCCAAAAACAATACGGCTCATTTAAGGCATGGCTCCACATGCATCATCCAAAAACCAAAGCCCAGTGGATAAAAATTTTCAAAAAAACATTCAGATTCACAGGCCCTGAAATCGTAAATGAATTTTTGATGAGTCTCGGCTATCTTCCAGGTGCGCACGATAATGATTGTCCTATTCTCAAGAAAATAAATAAGAAAAATTATAAGTTTTAGATTAATAACAACCGCCTTATTTATACAATTCTTAAATCAAGCCCAAACAACATCTTTAAATATGATATATTATAATACAAAAATATGTATGAAATATTGCTAGCCCTTCTACCTTTTGTGTTACTTCTTTTTCTTATTATTATCCTAAAAATGCCTGCTATAAAAGCAATGCCAATTACTTTTCTTATTACCTTAGTCATAAGCTATTTTTTCTGGAAAGTCATTTCATTAGTAATAGCAGCAACAGCACTAAAAGCTTTGTTTGTTGCTTTTGAAATACTTCTTATTGTTCTTGGAGCAATACTTTTGCTTGAAGTCTTGAAAGACACGCACATGCTGCCTGTAATAGATTCATTATTCAAACAATTATCTGAAGATAAAAGAGTTTATGCGATAATAATAGCATGGTCATTCGGCGTATTCATTGAAGGAGCAGCAGGCTTTGGCACACCAGCAGCATTAGCAGCTCCATTAATGGTTGGCTTAGGAATACCGGCAATAGCATCTGTAATCGTGGCATTAATAAGTAATGCAGTCGCAGTAAGTTTCGGAGCAATCGGCACACCTATCTTGATTGGCCTTGGCACCACAATAACAGATCAATCTCTTCAAAATCTCAGGCACATATCAATATACATTGCATTGGTTCATTCAATAATCGGATTATTCATGCCATTGCTTGTTTCTTGTGTAATCTCAAGATTCATGCATAATTCATTCAAAAAAGGCCTTGAATTATGGAAATTCGCCCTGTTTTCAGGTGCAAGTTTTGTAGTTCCATATCTGCTGATAGCAATTTTCATCGGTCCTGAATTTCCCTCTTTTTTAGGCGGGATAATAGGCCTCATCATTACCATCTATGCAGCAAAACAACAATGGTTCTTGCCTAAGATTAAGATAAGAAAAATAAAAATAGAGAGAAAAAAAGCATTCTTTGCTATATTTCCATATCTACTGGCAGCACTCTTATTATTCCTGACAAGAATAAGAGAAATAAATCCTGTTTTAAAAAAACTTGCAATTAATCTGAATAATATCTTCGGTTCTGGCGTTTCAAATTCATTCTATCCTTTATTATCTCCTGGAATAATATTCCTTCTCGTAGCAATAATATCATTATTAATATTCCACGCAACAAAAAAGGAGACAAAAAGAGCAGTCAAAATCACATTGAAAAAAGGACTCTACACTTTTATTGTGCTTTTTTTTGCTGTTGCTTTAGTGCAATTACTTATATATTCAGGCAAAAATTTTTCAGGTTTAGAGAGCATGCCTGTTGTGCTTGCCAAGGCAGCAGCAGCAATGTCAGGACAATTGTTCATTTTAATTAGTCCTCTTATCGGAGTTTTCGGAGCATTTATAGCAGGCAGTAACACTGTCTCAAACATGCTTTTTGCCTCTTTTCAAGAACACACTGCAATTTTATTAGGTATGCCTATCTTCCTTATTCTTGCATTGCAGACAGTAGGCGGTGCAGCAGGAAATATGATTGCTATACATAATGTTGTTGCAGCAACATCTGTTGTCAATTTGAAAGGCCAAGAAGGAAAAATAATCAGGTTTAATCTTCTGCCCTGCATACTTTATGCAATATTGGCAGGAATAATAATTTTTTTGATAAAAATTTTATTTTTCTAGCCTGCAGTAGGAGGCAAAGGCTCATAACATCCCATTAAATCAGCATACGCATTCTCAGGGTCGCATAAATACGGCGGAATACAAATACAATCAGATACACAAGTTAGGCAATTTTCAAAATTTTGAGGTTCGCACAAACCATTTCCACAAGCAATTTCAGCATATACGCAACCAATTTCATCAGCCATCTCGTCTTCAGGATTGCAGATTCCTTCACACACACAATCTTGAGGACAATTCAGGCAATTCTCGCCACTCTCAAAAGCACACTCTCCATTACCGCAAACAGTAATATTGTCTCTGTTACTTCCACCACCTCCACCTCCGCCATCATCACTCTCATTTTGCTCTTCTATTGTTATTTCAATCTCATCTTCAGCAGTATTTCCAGAAATACTATACGCAATAACTTTTAATACATATTCTCCTGGATCAAATGACCTAGAATCAAAAGTCCAACTGTATGGCAAAGAATAATCAGTGTATTGCGGCTCATCATCTAGGAAGAATTTCACTTTTTCTATCTTTTCAACAGAGCTCACAGCAGTCCTTACTGTTTCTTCTCCTGATATCTTGGCATTGTTTGGTGGAGAAGTAATATTTATTGTAATATTCTCCTGTTTTTTCTCGCACAAACACTCTTCAGTGCATTCTTCATCCTCTTTGCATCCAGTTGGCTTTGCATCTGGCTCACACTCTTCTCCTATTTCTTCACTTATGTTTCCGTCTCCGCAAAAAGGCCTCTTTATGCATTTACAATCAAAACCGCAATCTTCATTTTTTCCGCATCCTTGAGGCGATGCAAGCGGGTCACACTCTTCATCTTTGTTCTTATCTATATTTCCATTCGGACAGCAGCACTCATCAGGGCATTTTCTCTCTTCTTCTTTGCAGTTGTTTTCAACAGCTTTATTTATTTGCTCTTGTGTTGGCCTGGCATCATCTCCCCAAGTTCTTCCCATTATATTATTTCCATATCTTCCTGTTTCTTTGTCATAGTCATCATCCAACCCCAACATATGTCCTGCTTCATGCGCAGCATCATGAACAGTATCAAATGTTTCATCACCAACTCTTACAGGAGTGTTCATCATTGATGAACTCCACCATCCTCTCAGGGAAGAGCCATTATTTGAAACACCGTCCATATATCCTCTGTATGTTTCTCCTGCTTCATCCTTGGCAGCTTCTGGCGTTATCTCAATGCAATGATATTTTCCTGAGGTGCCATTACACGTAGTAACAAAACCAGAGAAATTAACCTCAAAATTGACAGGGCATTTGCATTCTCCATATGTCGGAGAAGCTCCATCTCCTTGGACAGGACCATTCCACACATCTTCTATGTCATTTATCCAATTGTCAATTGTCTCCTGATTTCCTCCAGACGCGACCATATTTATTGTTATGGTTATCTCGCATCCATCTCTTGAGCAACTGTTTTTTGCCAAAGTATTAGGAAGTAAAAACAAGAATAAAATAGCAAAAATACCGATAATGAAAAATTTATTCGAATTTTTCATCTTGCGCATTCCATTTCAATTTTTCTTTATTATCTTTATACCAAAGGCTCCATTCTGATTTTTCTGAAAAATCTTTTCCTGTGTATATTCTTAATGTATCAAGGCATTTCTGAGATATAGGCATTGGCGGCTCACTTGGCCTCAGCATTTCTTCAGAGTCTATATTATCTATAAGAATATCGAATCCATCTTTCTCTCCAAAAGAGAGTAGCAAAGAAGAAGCAATTATTTTTATTGAAATATCCTGATCTTTCAATTTCTGTTTTAATACACTTACTGCAGTTTCTTTCATATCATATTCTTTGGCAATCGCGCTTAAACCCATTATTGCAGCATATCTCTTGTTTCTTGAAGGATCATCAGCATACGTGCTCAGTTTAGGAACAACATAAATATCACATTCAATTATCTTCCTAAGGTCAAGAGTATAAATATTAATTCCATCATAATCATTGATTAACTTGTCAATGTCACAGCTTTCTTCACCTTGTTTAATTCTCTTGCAGCCAAAATTGAAAATAACAATCAGAAGAAGAAAAAATAATAAAACGCATTTAAAATTTAACTTCATATCTGAGTTTAAAGCAATAACAATATTTATGTTTTTCCAAAATATATATAAATGGTGTTGTTTAAAGAGCAGCTATGTTCACTCCATTCAGAACTCATCACAACGCACCTATCTCAGACCTTATTTTTTCCAGGTTTTTTTTTTCTTTAGCAGTAGCCTCAATAGCTACTGTCTGGGGAATTTATGCAAAATCATTTCTTAACTCAGATTCTTATGTAGGTTTTTTCTCTGCAGCCACAAACATATTCGCTATTTTTTGTTTTTTCTATTTTATACCAATATTCCAGCAATATTCTGCCAGAAATGTTTATTTTACGACAATAATATTTTATGCTTTTCTCACTTTAATGTTTGCCATAAATAAAGATATCTATATTTTCATGATACTGGCATTTGCCTTGACAGTGATGAATGTTTTTCAGCTAGAGACCTTTGGAATACTCGTACGGCATAAGACAAATATAGCTGAGATAGCCAAAAGCGAAGGCTTTGTGTTCACAGTGCTTAATTTGGCATTTCTTATAGGGCCTATTTTGGCAGGATTTATCGCCGAAAAGCATTCTCTCAATTCAGTGTTCATTATGTCGTTCATGTTTATAGTCATTTCTATTTTCGCATTCAAGATGTTTCTGGTAACTCCTAAAGAAAAAGAGAAAAATAACAAAGAAGGACACACATTATTTATGAATTTTAGTAATTTCATCAAGCAAAAAGAGCTGGTGCTTGTTTATCTGTTAAGAATGGGCATTACAGGTTGCTGGGGTATGATATATCTTTTTATCCCGCTATATATGATTAAGCAAGGATATTCAATGAGTAATATAGGTTATTTTTTATTTGCAGTTTGTCTTCCTTTAATTCTCTTTGAATACACTTTCGGAAAGAAAACAACTTCAAGCAAGTATAAAATAATGTTCGCTCTTGGGTTCTTTATTCTGGCCCTTTCTGTCTTGAGTTGCTTTGTCATTTCTTTGGTGTCAGGCAATCCTGCTTTGATATTGATCATTCTTGCACTTGCGAGCATTGGCGCAGCAATGATTGAACCTAATCTTGAATCATATTTTTTCAAGTCCATTAAAACTCACGAGGAACATAGACTTTATGGCCCCTATCTCACTTCTTCAGACCTGGGAAATATCCTTGTCAAAGCAATAGGTGCATTTTTGCTTTTTATATCATATGAGATATTATTTTTGGGCATGGGATTATTAATGCTTTTCTTTGTGCTAATAAGCTTAAAGGTAAAAAGATAATATGCAATTCAACAAACTACTTTTCGGAACAGCAGGAATTCCCATAAATACACCGAAAAAAACCGACTTCAGAACAAATGATGGTCTTGATTACCTCAAGCAACTCAAGCTGGATGCAATGGAACTAGAGTTTGTACGTTCAGTTAATTTAACCAAAGAAAAAGCAGAGATAGTAAAGGAGAGAGCCAAGAAGAATAATATTATTCTCACTTGTCACGCACCATATTATATTAACTTAAACGCAACAGACAAGAAAATCCTAAAAGAATCCAAACAACGCATAATTAATGCAGCAGAAATAGCAGATGTGGCTGGCGCTTTTTCATTAACATTTCATGCAGGTTATTTTTTGAATATGCAATCACAAATAGTTTATGAAAATATCAAGAAAGAAATAAAAGATATTCAAAATACACTAAAAAATAATAATATTAGCATACAGCTTCGGCCAGAAACAACAGGCAAACCAACCCAATTCGGCTCTCTTAAAGAACTCATAAAACTTTCTCAGGATATAGAAAATCTCTATCCATGCATTGATTTCGCGCATTTACACGCAAGAAACAATGGCAAAAACAATAATGAAGAAGGATACAGGCAAATAATGCAGTGCCTTGAAAGTGAGCTTGGCCGTGAATTTCTAAATCAAATGCATATCCATATGTCTGGCATTGCTTATTCAGATAAAGGCGAAAAGCATCATCTTGTTTTAAAAGAATCTGACCTAAAAACACAAGTAATATTAAAGGTATGGAAAGATTTCAGAATTAAAGGAGTAGTGATATCAGAATCCCCGAATATAGAAGAAGATGCTGTTTATATGAGGGATTTATATGAAAATGTATGAATTAGTGCTGCAAGAAAAAATAAAAAGAACAGAAGACACATACTCATTGAGATTCAGGAAAAATCCATATTTGTGCAATTTCAAACCCGGTCAATTTCTTATATTAAAATTTTCAGACAAAGAAACTCAAAGAGCTTACTCCATAAGTTCAGCTCCCTCTGATCCCTATCTTGAAATTACAGTAAGAGGAATAGGAGAATTTTCAAGAAGATTGAATGCAATGAAGGTTGGAGATAAAGTTCTAAGTACAAAACCAAAAGGCAACATGATATATGACAACACAAAAGATGACTTAGTTTTTATTGCAGCAGGCACAGGTATAAGCCCATTTTTATGCATTATCCGCCATATCTTAGCAAATAATTACAATAACAAAATTGTTGTACTTTACTCCTGCAAGAACCAACAGGATATAATTTTCAGAGAAGAGCTGGAACAATTCAGCAAAAATAAGAATATCAAGGTTTATATAACTCTGACAAGAGAGCCTCAAGATTCTGATTGGAAAGGAGAAAGAGGAAGATTAGACAAAGAGAAAATAAAAGCATGCACAAAGCATCTCATCAAACCTCTTTATTTCATAGTCGGCCAGAAAGATTTTGTTATAGCTATGAAGAACCTCTTGAACGAGCTGGGCATACATAAGGAACGCATAAAGAACGAGTTATGGTAGTTAAATTTTAGCGCTAGGACATAATTTGTTGAGTTTACATTCCTTGCATTTAGGCCTATTGGCAATGCAGACATTTCTTCCATGCAATATGAGCATCATCGAGAATTCACCCCAATATTTTTCTGGAACAATCTTCATTAAGTCTTTCTCTATTCTTGTGGCGTCTTTATTTTTTGTTAGTCCAAGTAATTGACTTAACCTGACAACATGGGTATCAACAACAATACCAGCATTCTTGCCAAAATATTCACTCAGCACCACATTTGCAGTCTTTCTTCCTACTCCAGGTATTTTGACAAGCTCTTCCATACTGTCAGGAACTTTTCCACCATGTTGTTTAACAAGATACGTGGCCATTGCTATGATATTTTTTGCCTTGTTCTTGTAGAAGCCAGTGCTAAATATGTATTTCTCAAGCACATTTTGCTTGACTTTAGCGTAATCTTCGGCTTTTTTAAATTTCTTAAATAACACTTTAGTGACCCTGTTTACTCGTTCATCAGTGCATTGTGCAGACAATATCGTTGCAACAAGAAGGTCAAGTGCATTTCCATGATATAAGCAAGTTCTTGCATTAGGATACTCTTTTTTAAGAATCTGTATTATTTTCTTTATCTTCTCAGGATTCATTTTGGGTTTATTTTTTTATTTATTTTTTATTTATTTTTTAAAATCTTTTTAATAATTATTATTTTTTTCTAGATTTTTTGATTTTATTTTTTTAATACTACCATCTGAAAACAACAAATTTATATATATGTTATTCTAAAAAAAATCAAAAAAAGGGGGTTTATTAAGTCAAACTCAATAACTAGTGTTTTTACTCAGTAGTGTCAATCGAATTTAAGGTTAAAAATAGCGAATTTTGAGAGATTAAACCTTTTTAATAGACTATACAAAATTAGTATTTTGTTATAGTGAATAACAGTAACATTTTAATAGTTGTAGCATAAAAGCAAAAGCAATAAACAAAAATTTAAAATTTCAATAAGAAAAAAGGGGAGGGTTTTCAAATGATAGTTAAAGAAGAATTTTTAAGCAAATTAAGACGATATTTTTCTTTGAATTTATATGAAGTAAAGATATGGGCAGCGCTTCTTTCAAGAGGAGTTTCAACAGCAGGAGAGCTTTCTGACATTGCTAATGTTCCAAGGTCAAGGTCATATGATGTTCTAGAGTCGCTTGAGAAGAAAGGCTTTTGCGTGACAAAACTAGGCAAGCCGATAAAATATCTCGCAGTTCCTCCTGAAGAAGTTGTAGAGAGGGTTAAGAAGAATATAAAACTAGATTCAGAAAAGATGATAAAAAGACTGGATGATCTGAAAGAAACAGAAGTTCTAGCTGAATTGAATTCATTGCATAATCAAGGAATAGAATTAATTGAGCCTTCAGACATCTCTGGAGCCCTGAAAGGAAGACACAATCTCTATAATCATCTCGAACTTACTTTGAGAAATGCAGAAAAATCCGTGACAATGCAAACAACTGCACAAGGTCTCATAAGAAAAGCCGAAGCATTGAAGCCAGTTTTCGAGAAGCTCAAAAAAAAAGGAGTCAAGATAAGGATTGCTGCTCCGATAACAAAAGAAACACAAAATGTAGTTAAAGAACTGAGTTCAGTGGCAGAAATAAGACATGCAGGCCCAAAAGATGCCAGATTTACTATTGTGGATGGAAAAGAGCTCATATTTATGATAGCTGACGACAAAGACGTGCATCCATCTTATGATGTTGGGATCTGGGTAAATACTCCATATTTCGCTTCAGCAATGGAAGAAATATTCAACCAGACCTGGAAGGATATGAAGCCAATTAACAAATAATTTTTTTAATTTCAAATTTTATAATTTAAAAGTTTAATTTAAAATTTTCATCTTTTATTTCTTATAAACACATAAATTTTATAAATAAACTTCTCTTATTCGGCCTCGATGGACATCAAAACACTTGTTAATTCATTGCATCCTCTTGAAAGAAGAATATTACCTTATCTCACTAAACAGATTTCTGTCAAAGAGCTAGAGCAAAAGTCAGGTCTGAGTGAAGTAGAAGTAATGAGGGCATTGCAATGGCTCTCGAACAAGGAAATAATAAAAATAGAAAAACAGGAGAAAGAGCTTATTGAACTTGATGAAAATGGAAAAAGATACCAAAAAAATGGGCTGCCAGAAAAAGTTTTTCTGAAGGCTATTGAAAAAGCAGCATTGACTCAAGAGGAGCTCTTGAAAAAAGGACTCAATGAACAAGAGATAGCAGTTTCTATTGGCACGCTGAAAAAGAAGATGGCAATAGAAATTTTGGAAAGCAAAAAGATAAAGATAACTGATTATGGTAGAGAGATATTGACAAAAAGGTCATTTGAAGAAGAGCTTCTTGACCTGCTTGCTAAATCTCCTGTGGATCCAAAATACTTAACACCAGAACAGACATTTGCTTTCACAGAATTATCAAAAAGAAGGTCAATAGTTAAGAAAACATCACTAAGGACAATAATCGCGATTCCCAGTGAAATATGCAGACAATTATTGAGCCAAAAGATTGAAAATAAAGAAATCATTGATGCAGTTACTCCAGAAATGCTCAAGTCAGGCTCTTGGAAAGGAAAAGAGTTCAGAAGATATGATGTGAAAATTAATGTGCCAAAAATAACAGGAGCAAAAAGGCATTTTGTTCTTGATGTGGCAGATTATGCCAAAAGAGTTTGGTTAGAGTTTGGTTTTGAGGAAATGAATGGTGCATATACTCAAACAAGTTTTTGGAACTTTGATGCTCTTTTTACAGCCCAAGACCATCCTGTGAGAGAGATGCAAGATACATTCTTTATCAAAGATCCTGAAAAAGGCATTTTGCCAGACAAGAAAATTGTAGAAAGAGTCAAGAATGCGCATGAGAATGGCGGAACAACAGGAAGCACAGGCTGGCAATATAAATGGAATCCAGAAGAAGCAAAAAAAAAATGTGCTGAGGACACACACAACAGTACTAAGTGCAAGAACATTAGCATCATTGCAATTAAAAGACCTGCCAAAGAAATTCTTTGCAGTAGGCAGGAATTTTAGGAATGAAACACTTGATTGGAGCCATCTTTTTGAGTTTAATCAATTTGAGGGCATAGTAGTGGATAAGAATGCCAATTTCAGGCATCTCTTGGGCTACTTGAAAGAATTTTTTAAAAAAATAGGATATCCTCAGGCAAGATTCAGGCCAGCACATTTTCCCTATACAGAACCCAGTGTTGAAATAGATGTATTTCATCCTGTGCATAAGAAATGGATAGAACTCGGAGGAGCAGGCATATTCAGACCAGAAGTAGTTGTGCCTCTTTTAGGAGAATGGGTTCCTGTATTGGCATGGGGCCCTGGTCTTGACAGACAACTAATGGAATACTTCCAGATAACAGACATAAGGGACCTCTACTCAAACGACCTCAAGCAATTAAGAGAAATAAAGAAGTGGGATAAATAAAATGCCGACAATAACATTAAGCAAATCAGAATTTGAAAAACTCGTCGGAAAAAAACTTCCTATTGAACAACTAAAAGACAGAATATCTATGCTAGGTACAGATTTAGAGAAAATAGAAGGAGATGATATTGTAGTGGAGGTCTTTCCGAACAGGCCGGATATGCTATCAATGCAAGGATTTGCCCGTGCATTCTCCTCGTTTATTGGAGTGAAAACTGGCTTAAGGCAATATAAAGTGGAAAAATCAAATTATGTTCTCAATATAGACAGGTCAGTGTCTAAAGTAAGGCCATATACTATGTGCGCTGTTGTGAAGAATTTAAAATTTGACGATGCATTAATAAAAGAGATAATCCAAGTGCAAGAAAAATTACATGTAACTTTCTGCAGAAACAGAAAAAAAGCAGCAATAGGAATATATCCTCTTGAAAAGATAAAATTTCCAATAACCTATAAAGCTCTTGCCCCTGAAAAAATAAAGTTTAGGCCTCTTGAGGCAGAAAAAGAGATGACTGCTCTTGAAATTTTGCAAAAGCATCCAACTGGCAGGGAATTTGCACATCTTCTTGAAGGAAAAGAACTCTTTCCAGTTTTCGAAGATGCAGCAGGCAAAATACTATCTATGCCTCCTTTGATAAATTCCCATGAAACAGGCAAAGTTACCGAGAGTACAAAAGATGTTTTTATAGAATGCTCTGGCTTTGATATCAAAGTATTAAGCAAATTATTGAATATAATCGTGACTTCCCTGGCAGACATGGGTGGCCAAGTTTATGAGATGATATTGAATTATCCTGAAAAAAAGGTCTTGTCACCCAAGCTTTCTCCTGAAGAAAAAGAGCTTGACCTTAAGTTCATCAATAAGTTATTGGGCCTTGAACTCAATCAGAAACAGGCAAAAGAATTGTTGGAGAAAATGGGATATGGAATGAAAGACAACAAAGTTCTAGTGCCTTGCTATCGCGCAGACATAATGCACCAGATAGATTTTGCAGAGGACATCGCAATTGCTTATGGTTTCGAGAATTTCATCCCTGAAATCCCAAATATTTCTACTGTTGGAAAAGAATCTGAATTCGAAATATTCAAAAGAAAAATAGTTGAGCTATTGCTAGGCCTCGGTCTAATTGAAGTTAACTCATATCATCTCACAAGCAAAGCCCTGCAGTGCGAGAGGATGTGCTCAAAAATAGATGTCATTCCATTGTCTAACTCATTGAACAAGGATTATGATGTCTTAAGAGCATGGCTTATACCATCGCATTTAGAGATACTTGAGAAAAACAAGAGCAATGAATATCCACAAAATATCTTCGAGATAAATACTGTTTTCGCAAAAAATGGAAAAACCGAAACAGGAATAGAAGAAAAAAGCAAATTAGTAGTGACATTATGCTCTTCAGATGCTAATTATACAAAAATAAGACAAATCTTAGATTATATTTTTGATTGTTTCAGACTGAAATTTGATGTTAAGGAAAAAGAGCATGATTCGTTTATTCCAGGAAGAGTTGCTTCAGTTCTCTTCAAAAATGAAGAAATAGCCATGATAGGAGAGATACATCCAAAAGTTTTAGAGAACTTCTCATTGTTCTATCCAGTGGCAGCATTTGAATTGGATATGAACAGATTTTTTGAATTATTAAAGAAATAGTTCTATTTTTTGAGTTCTTTTTTTTCTTTTTTATTTTCTTTTTTGGCAGGCTCTTTCTCTGAAGAAGTTTGTTGTTTCACTTTTGCAACTCTACTGCGAATAGGCTTTTCTTTTTTTTCTTTCTTTTTTGTATCAATAACTTCAATACCTAGTTTCTTAAATGCAGTTTTAACAGTTTCGTGCGATGCTCCTTTTGCTATATCTATTTTATCTTTTAGGGGCTCAATATGGTCAATATTGCACTTTCTTCTTCTTGTCTCGCCGTCTATGAGGACATAATCCTTGTCGAGCACGTCGACTATTACGCATTTCTTTCCAGAATCTCTTCCTGCCAATTTCACGCATAATCTTCCAACTTCAATCATTGTCTTGCCCTTCTTTTTATTTCATTTCTTGAACATGCAGAACAAAGCACTCCGCCAAACATCCTCTCAGGCCTTTTCTTTGTCTTTGCAAGATTTTTCATTTTATAAGGTCTTTCTCTAGGAATGCCTTTTAAAGTTTTGCCACATTTTCCACATTTGGCTAAATTCGGCTTTCTGAATCTGTATCTCAGAACAGTTTTTCCTCCTGGAGTTTTTACATAAACCCTTCTTAAACTCCTTGATTTAAACATTCCTCTTACCATAAAGAAAAAGTTTTTCGAAGTGCTTTATAAAGGTTTTTATCTTATTATAATGTCTTTTTAAAACTTTTATATAAAACTTCTATAAAAGACAAATAATATGCATATAGAACATATATAAAATATACTATTTCCAAAATATTTAAATATGACATTATCTCAAAAAAAAATTCTCTCATTTTAGATACGGGATTAAAATGAAGGTTTCAAATAAATTATTTGATGAAATAATACTGAATTTAGTCAGCGAGGATGTATTAGATGTTGCTAGATTAATAAAAGACAAGAAAAATCTCTCAGAATTCAAAATAGCCGAAATTTTAGGTAAAGAAGTCAATGAAGTGAGGAATTTGCTTTATAAACTCTATCAAATCAATTTAGTGACTTTCAGCAAAAAAAAGGATATCAAAAAAGGCTGGTATATTTACTATTGGACCTTTAAACCAAAGCAGCTGAAATATGCCTTAAACAACCTTAACAAGATAAAGCTCGCGAAGAAAAAAGACCTTTTGGAAAAAGAACAGAACAATTCATATTTCTTTTGCAGAAACAGATGTATTAGGCTAGACTTCGAGCAAGCACTTTCTTATGATTACAAATGCCCTGAATGCGGAGCATTGATGGAGCATTATGATAATAAGCCCATAATCAATGAACTTGAATCAGAGATAAAAGAGCTTCAAGACATAATTTTTTAGTTTTTTTCATAAAACTTTTTGAATTAGTTCATATTATATAGATGAAATGACAAAATATTTCAAGACCATAACAAAGGCAAGCAACCAGAAAACCTGGAAAGTAAAAAACGGCGGAGAGAAGTGCAGTTACTGTCAAAAACCCATCTATTCAGAAAATGACAATTTTACTCTGATAGCTAAATGGAAAATCAAGCCAAAAGTTGATACTTTGAAATTCTGTTCAATAGAATGCCTCAAAAATTGGGCATCACAAGACGAAGAGGAAGAGGTAGTTGAATAAATCCGAGATAAATTTTAATACTCTTTCTATTTATTCTATAATATGAACTATGACCAGCATTACATGATAGACTCCTCATTAATAAAAAGAATGGCCATATACGCAGAGCTAAAAGAATCAGACAGAGTTCTTGAGATAGGCGGAGGCAAAGGTGCTTTAACTAAAGAACTCGCATTAAAGTGCAAAGTTATAGTGGTCGAAATTGATGAAAAATTCGAAAAAGAGCTAAAAAAAATAACAAAAGAAGTCATAATCGGGGATATAATCAAAAATATTTATGACATTGACTTCAATAAGATAGTTGCTAACATTCCTTATTCTATCTCCGAGCAATTGTTCAAAATTATTATCATAAAGAGGCCAGAACTCTGTGTGCTGACAGTAGGCCAGAATTTCTATAATTTGTTGAATAACCCGGATTCTAAAATACATCATCTTGTTGATGCAGTTTATGAGATAGAACATAAAGAAAATGTAGAGCCCTTTGCCTTTGAGCCCAAACCCAGAACAAAGTCAGTCATATTAGTATTGAAATTAAGAGAAAAAAGAACAAAAAAGCAGCAATTATTGTTTGAACTCATCAAGCAGCACGATAAGAAAATAAAAAATGCAATCATCGAGATTCTAATCGCAAAAGATCACACTAAACGCCAGTCAAAAGAAATCCTCTCACAATATCAGAATTCTTTTAATTCTTTTTTGAATAAGGGTCTGATGACAATATCCAATTCTGATTTCTTAAGACTTTTGGAAATACTCAAGAACATATTTGGATTATGTGATCTTTGACCTTAAAAGTCCTGCCGCAATACACACATCTCTTTTTAGAATCAGCAATGCATTTCGGTGCTGTATTCATCGTGTTCTTGCAATGCGGACATCTAACCTTTATCAATTTGACTTTTATCATGTTCCAACATCTTAAATAGCATAAATTTGTTTGATACATAAGTAAAAAGCCAAGTGATGAATGTCAGCACAGAATAATATTTGAAAATAACATTTCCAGCAACCCTAGGTTTCAGACCTCCTGTAAGAAAAAGCATTATCAATGCTATTATGCAATACGCCAATATTATGCAGATATCTACTGATATTATGAAATAAATGTCTTTTTTCTTTAAATGCATTAATGCAAATGAATAAATTGAATATAATGAACCGATTTTCTTTTTCTTGTATTTTATCAGCAATATTTGAACAATGTTTGTCACGAAATAAATTGCCAACAATATCAACATAGCAAAAAGCACAATAATAATACTAAGGAAACGCATATCCAATGTATTTTTGAAAAAATAATATCCCAAAACCATCAGAATTAATGTTATTATCATAGCCATATAGCCAATGAAGCTGGATAGCATAATTTTGAAAAATATTTTTGAAACAATCATCTCTATTTTTTTCTTTTTATGCTCTAAAAAAAGAAGGCCATACTCAAAAGATCTTGCGATTGTAGTTATCAATAGAAGCATAAACAAAAACAAAAGAGCATACCAGAAAGATTTAGGAACGTTTTCTCCTAATTTTATAATGAAAAATATTAAGGTATCAAAAATGAGAAAAGTCAATAGTATCTTTGGATTTTTGAAAAAAGAAAAGCCTTGTAAGATATGTTTCATTGATTTTCCTAAAAATATATTATATAAAAAAGTTATGATATACAATTAAAAGTCATACTCTTTTTTCGAGGCTTCAGCTATTAATTCATCAGTGCTAAGCTCAAAATCCTGTTCAATTACATTCTCTCTTCCGCAATAAGGACATCTTTTTCTTATGTCTGGCCTTCTTTTCAGCAAGAAACTCATTTTGCAGCTTTGGCATTTGTACTTTACCTTCTTCTCATATGGGTCTTCTGTTTGTTTAGGCTTATTGGTTAACATTTTTTGTTCTACCCCTTTTTTGTTGTATCTAAATTCAATACAATTTTTGCATAATAGATTTTTATAAATATCATACTTCAATTCTTTTACAGGAAAACTTTTCTTGCAATGACTGCATGTGAGTTCAATATCAATATTCTTCTGCATATTTTCATCTAAAAAAAACTACTTTTTAAATTATGTTATACTACAAAATATATTTTCAATAATATATTCATTTTAGGAGCTTAATTCTGCCTTTTTCTTCAATAATAATGCCATTTTTCAATGCTTCATTTACTACTCTCTCACCAAATTTCTCAATCAATTCGATAGAATCAATCTCTTTCCTCTTTTCCAGATATTTCAAAATACTCTCTTTTTTCTCTTTTTTCATTACTCCAAACTTTTCCTGAACTGCTAAAAGGTGCTTACAAAGTTGTCCGGTATTTCTCAATCTTAGCAAGAAATGCATACAAGTACATGTCTTCTTCTCAAGATCAACATCATAAAAGTTGCCTTTTTCTGAACTTTCGACTTTAAAGAGATTCTTGTTCTTTTTGTTTTGTTTGATATTCATATGCTTAATCAAACTCTTAATCAAGAAATTAAATATAAAAATATTTTCTATTCTTCCTCATCCTCTTCATCAAAAACCTTATCATACTCCTTATCAAACTCTTCTTCTGTGATAATGCCTTTTCTTACAAGTAAATTTACAAGCGCTTCTATCTTTACTTGTGCATCATAATCAACAATGTCATCTTCTTCTTCCATATCATTCTCATGCTCTTCATTCATATCTTCATCCATATACAATCACCTCTTATTCTCTTTTTTATACTCTTTTCAATATTATCTAAGTATTATTTATTTGAGTTTCTATATTTTTTCAATGAAAAATAACTTTTCTTCATTATTGAAAATAATACATATTTTTAAAATATAGAATATTAACCCAAATCATGTTAAAAGGGATAAAAAAGGATTTTGATGCATATCAAAAAATTCTAAAATATTTTGACGAATATATCAAAGAAGAAGAGGAAATTGAAATTAGCATATTGTCTCTTTTTGAGAAATATAACCCAAATCTTGTCACAAAAGCTCTTTTCAATATTGATGATATCAAATTAAAAATTGAATCTCTTGAAAATGAGCTCTCTCTAAAGAAACAAGAGTATGAAAATCTATTGATAGAAAAAAAGAGACTTGAAGACACTCAAGTCGGTTTTGAGTTGAATCTAAAAGAGCAATTAAACGAGAAAAACAAAGAGATAACAAGGTTAAAACGAGAGCTTCAGGAAAAGACAAAGGAACTAGGGAAAAAACAATCCGAGCTTCGCGATAAAACAAATGAGCTTAAACAGAAATCGAACCTTTTAAATGAGAAAGAGCAAAATATTGAGGTGCTAGAAAAACAGCTAGATCTACTTAAGAAACAAAAGGAACAAGAAGTCTCAAAAGTTCAAAATTTAAAATCTGAATTGGTGCAAGCTAATTCAAAAATATCATCTCTTGAGGAAAAAATAAGTTCATTGAAATCACAACTTGCTTCTGCGGCCAGACCAATATATGTGGCATCACCTTCTTCTAGTTCATACTCTTCATCTTCTGACATTACTTCCAAAAATCTATTAGTAGTTGGAGTAATAGCATTAATAATAGGAATTTTCTTAGGCTATATTTTTACTGGAAAAGCATATATAAAATCGAAATATAAACAAGCACTAATCAAAATAAATTCATTAGAGACTATTGTGAAAAATAGAGATCAAGATCTAAAAAACAAACAACAAAAAATATATCAACTTGAAGGAAAAGTAAATTCTTTGGAAAGAGAAAACAGCAACTTACTTTCAAGATTATCCACTGCGGAATATGAAAAGCAGCAAGCTCTTCTGGCATTCAAATCCCAGGAAGAAAAAGCAAAGGCATTAGAAAAGAGTAATCAAAAAGCAATGTGGGAACTAGAGCAGTATAAAAAAGAATCAACAACATACCAGCAGAAACTCATAAAAGAGCAGCAAGAAAAAGAAAAGACAAAAAAAGAAGTAGAGACATCAACAAAAAAAATTAGTTATTCAGAACAGATGCTTGAAAAAGAATGGTATGAAGAAATAAAGAATATGAAAGCCAAGAAAATACTTGAGATTGCCAAAAAATCCACAAACAATACAAAAAAGGCAATATTTATGTACAAAAAATATCTCGAGAAAGAGCCCAATAAATTGAAGGAATGGTTTGAACTGGGAAAGCTTGAGATGAATATTGGAGACTATCAGAATGCACACTCTCATATGCTAAAATACTATAATAATAACAAAACAAATATAGATGTAATCATATTCCTAGGCAAGAACTGCGAACTCATGAAAGACAAAAACTGCGCTACATATTTTTACCAAGAGGCCTTAAAGATAGACAGCAGAAACCAGACTGCAAAGAAAGGCCTGGAGAACCTAAAGTAAAGAACCTAAATAATCTATTCATAAACCTTATATCTTAGCAAGGCAGCAATTCCTCCCAAACCATTCAATTTTTTGCCGCCTTCATGCTCAGAATTTATTATATGAACTTCGCCGCCTGCAGACTCTACATTTTTCATTATAGCCTCAAGCTTTTCATAATTCTCTTCTTCTCTCATCTTCATTATCAGCTCGTCGCTGACAAGAAGATTTTTAATTGCACCCATATTTGTTGCATTCTCGACTTCTTTCAAGCCATATGCAACTGCTCCCTGTTTCATTATCTCTTTCAACACCTCCTCCACAAACTGAATCTCAATCGCATACCTGTTCTGCTTCAGCACATTTTTTATCTCAGCTCTCTTCACAACTTCTTTAATGCCGTTTTCATCTGCAGTGGAGCAAGTAGCTAACACAATTTTCTTTTTCAACGCATCATCTTTCAATAATTTCATCAAATCATCTTTGAAGAATGCAGGCGATGCAACTACAATATTATGAAAATTATAACGCGAATCATATTCTTTTATTATCTTGATTATATCCTCATAGAAATTCCCTACAACTTTCGAGCCCTCAAATTTCTTCTCAACTTCTCCTTTTTTTTCGCTTAGCAAGTCATATCCTTGCGAATTTAATTTCGCGAAAATCACATCTTCCCTATCATGCACAACAATCAATACTCTTATTTCTTTCTCTTCAGCACTTTCACGAAGTCTCTGGACTTGATATTTAAGCAATTCCTTTTTCTGCACATTCACAATAACATCAGGTTCAAGATTAAATGTATGGTATGAACCTTTCTGCACATCTTCAGGCCCCTGTCTTATCCTTCCAGAAACCCTTAACCAATTCTGGAACTTGGAGAACTCAATTTTCTCAACCTCAATTTCCAAAAAACAAGGTTTTTTTATAATTTTAACATTCCTTTCATCTGATTCTCCAAGCTTGACTTTTCTTTCAGTTTTTCCGCTAACAAGGTCATTTTTTTCGATTAATTGACTCAAGTACCATAAATCATCCGCATTTTCGATTTTTACCTTAAAAAATGCTTTTTTTTCATTCAAATCAAGTATTTTCATACTTATTTTAGAAAAACTTAAATATATAAAGGTAATGTTTCATGTTATAAATATATGTTATAAATATTAATTATAAATATTAATAACTCTTCAACAAAAAAGTCAACAAAAAAGGGATGATATTATGAAAAACAAGAAAGCCCAGCCTTCTGGCACCAGCGCAGCAAGTTTGGTTGTTGTTATAGCTTTGATAATTATTTTATATCTTTTGTTCATTCCGCCTGAAGCAAGAGAAGAGCTTCTAGGTCCGACAACAGGCACAACCCCAACACCCCACACAAATGTTACTGCCAAGGTTCTTTTACTAGAGCATCCAGGCACAATTGATGTTACAAGAGAGACCTCAAAAAATATTGCATTGAATCCTATAAGGTTATACACAAGCACAGAGCCACAAGTGCTGAAGACTTTTGCTCCTTTCTATATTTCAGATTCATTCTTTGACACAAATGAAAAAATCATAGGTCTTGAGATAAAAGACTTGCCTAACACAAATAATGTATTGATGACATTCAATGTAGGAGCATCAAAAGGCAGAATGATAATTGAACTTAATGGCAAAGAGATATTCAATGCAAGAATAACAAAAGGCTATGTTGATCCAATAGAGCTTCCGAAAGCAATGCTTAAAGAGCAGAATACATTGAAATTCAAAACAGATAAGGTCGGGTGGAGATTCTGGCTAAAAAATGAATTTGATGTCAATGACTTAAAGATAGTGGCTGACATAACTGACATCTCTAAGCAAACCTCAAAGAATCTGTTTTTGATTCAATCATCACAACTCAAGAACATAAAAAGCTCTGCATTAAGGTTTATACCAGAGTGCAATGAAGCAGAAGTGAGTGCACTGAGTATTGCTATAAATGACAAAGAGATATTTTCAGGAGTGCCTGACTGCAAATCTCCTGTATTGATAGAGTTCTCTCCATTGATACTAAAGGAAAACGAGAATTATATTGAATTCAAGGCAACAAAAGGCACTTTCTTGCTTGACCAAGTAGTCATCAAGAATGAACTGAAGCAAGTAGTCAATCCAGTTTATTTCTTCAACATAGACTTAGATACACTTAACAGTATTATTGACAATACATATGATATTGAATTATACATAGAATTTGTGGATGAAGAATCCCAAAAAAGTGCTAAATTGATTATCAACGGCATCGAAACCAATCTTAATCAGGACGAGAGAATATATTCTAAGATAATAAATCAATACATAAGATTAGGCAACAATGCTCTTGAAATAGTTCCAAGAACACGGCTTGATATTTTAACATTACAGATACGACTGATAGAATGAGATCAAGTATCTATGTCCAGAGATTCGATTCCAGAGGTGCTAGATGGGCTTAAAGAATTTTTTCAAAAAAGATTCTGCTTCTAAATCAGCAAGTGCAATGGACAAGATAGCAGATGCTCTAAACAAGATGTCAAATAAGGCAGGTTTGCTTTCAAAATCCGCAACAGCAGGAGAAGCACCAAAAAGGAACTGGACAATGGCTTATGTCTATGCATTAATCCTTGATCTTTTATCATTATTAAGTCTTTTTTGGGGTTTTGGTTCAGCAGCAAGCGCAATATTCGATATTGTTGGTGGGTTTTTGCTAAGACCTGTGATAGGAAATAGTAGCTGGTTGGCCATGGCTATAGAAGGTATAGGTGGTTTTTTTGAGATAGACATTTTTCCTTTCTGGCTTTTGTTTGTATTCATTGCACATAGAAGAGAAAAAAAACTTCACCCCAAACCAGGTGAAACAAAAATAGAGATAGAAACTCATTCAGGAGTTGGCACATCATTGGGCTCGATAATAAAGGTTTTCTTGATAATATTAGTTGTGCTTGTATTGATAGCTGGTATTGCTTTCTTGACGCAGTCCACATTGTCACTCTCGAGGTCAGTAGTCAAATTCATTATGAACCCTTCTATTGCAACAAAAGAAATTGGAAAGTGGATGGCAAACATAGCTTTACTTACTTCCGAAACAAAAACATCGATAAAAAATTTCTGGGATAAGCAATATCAGATCGCGACATCTGATTATTACATAGGTCAAGTAGAAGAAAACAAAGATGCACCTTTAGGAGTAAAACTTGAAGACCTCTCAAGAGCAACAGATGAGTTCTACTCTGATGAAGATGTAGATGTCTGGGCAACATTGAGCGCAAGGACGCTTTCAAACCAAGAAATAAATATCACTAATAATTGCTATATAGAATATTCAGGAAGTAAAGTAGAAGCAGACAGAGTATTTCCAAAAAGTGTCTCAATTTATAATTATGGCGAAGAAACAATAAACTGCAGGTTCAGCCCAAGCCAGTACAATTCAGACCCTGGCTCTTACAGAGTGCACTTCACATCAACATTCAATTTCGATACATTCTCTTACTTTCAGATAAATCTCATTGATTTTGAAAGAGTAAGAACATTAAAATCTCAGAATATAGATCCATATGTAGAATATCAAATAGAACCAAGAGAGCCAATAGCAATCTATACCCAAGGACCAATCAGCATAGGAATGGAAATGAGACCTTCCTTGATTGAAGTCAAGCAATCTCAAGATGCGCCTGTCACATTTGCTCAATTTGGAATTACAATAGATAATGAATGGGGGCCAGATGGCAAAATAATCAACATCACATCTTTAAAATTGATTTTGCCAAAAGAGATAGAATTCGTAAAAGAAAATTGTTTCTTCGAACCTCTGCTCGTCTCAAGCCAGGAATCTGATGTGAATGAATATAATGTTTCTGTATCAAATTTGAGAGAAATAAAGAACTTCAAGTCATTCAGGTGTCAAGTTAAAATAGACCCTAATATAATGGAGCCAGACAATCCTCTCACAGTTAGATATATCAAGGCCTCAATATCGTATGTTTATGAGTTAGACAAGGCATTTGTTGTAACTATTAAGGACGAGACATTAGGTATAGCAGGTGAAGAAAAGCAGCCTTTGTTTGTTTCAACTATTGGAGATGCATTCGTTAAATGCGGCAAGAAAGAAGAATGTCCAAGCAAGAATCTTCTTAAATGTATCTATGCCGACTATAAAAAAGAAATTGACTTTTGGGAACAGCAGTCAGGAATTCCAAGATGTTTAGCAATAGCCTCTATTCTACAAGAATCTGCAGGAGATCCTTGCGCTATTTCTAATAAAGGAGCAGTAGGTCTTTTGCAACTTATGCCAGGTACAGCATATGACATGGAAAAGTCTGCTAAGCCTTCACCAGGATTAACCAAATTCTTTAAAGATTACAAAGGCAATTCTCCTGATTCAAATTATGTCAAAGAATTAAAGGAACTTAAAAATTCAATAGCACCTCAGCAGTTACCAGAAATAGATTCAAGATTTTTGCCATACTCTAACATAGGCGGAGGAATGTTTTATTATAATTGGCTGATTATGCAATTAGAAGAAAAAATCAAAAACAGAATTACAGATCCTGAAGAGAGAATAAAACTAATGCTGGCAGCATATAATTGGGGTATAGGGAATGTGATGAAGTACTGTTGTGATGCAACAACCTGCAGTATATCTAAATGTTCTCTTCCACCAGAAACAAAAAATCATATTAATAAAATATATCCTAATTATCAAAAGTGTAAAAATGAACTAGAGGCAGGAAAATGGGATATTACACCTCCACCTCAGCCAGAAATCACAATGCTCAAAGACATAAAAGACGCAGGACTTGTGCTCGCATTAGCATGGAATCCTCATACTATTGACCAGAAAGACATTAGATATAAGATATACAGGAAAAGATCAAATATTATGGAGGATTTCCAATTTGTGGCAGATATTCCTTATGATAAGACATACGCATACATAGGTGTAGAGAAATTTTCAGGTACATATACTTATAAGGTAAGAGCTATAGATTCACAAAACAATTTCAATGATTCAGAAGAAATGAATATAACCTTAGGAACGACCCATACAGGCTTAAGCACATCTAAACCCACTGTGTTTATGAACACTTCAGCCAATAAGTTAATAATTTCTTTCCAGCCAAATGAAATAGAGAAAGAATATCCTGAGATTGTAAAAAAATATGAAATTATTGAGTTCTTGTGCAATGACAATAATAAATTAAGGTCAGTATCAATAACACCTTTAGGAAAAGATAAATACGAGTATCCACTAAGTCCTCCAATCTCATTACAAAAGCAGCAATATTGTTATTATATTAGAACATACTTTAATCTCAATCAACCTCCAGGAGAAATATCCTATGCATCAGAAAAGTCAGACCCGATTGAGTTAGGTAAAGATATTTATGATGGCACAGGCACTCCACAAGATATATTAACAAGATAACTAAAAAAGACTTAAAATGATTAATCAGAAAATAATAAAAAAAGCAATAATCCTAGCATTGATAATTAGCTTACTTATTCTTAGCTCATGCCAAAAAAAAGATACAATTCTTTCTCCTACAGAAATTGATAGAATGATAAAACAATTGTATTCAGGAAAAGGAGGTTTGGAATTGAATTTTATGCCAAATGCACCTCCAGAAGAAGTTATGGAACAACAGGAAATACAGTTAATATTCGATTTAGAAAACATAGGAGCATTCAACATAACAAACGGATATTTCGGTATTGGTACAGAAAAAGATTATGTGATCTTCAATAATGGCACCTATGCCAAAACCCCAATAACAAAAGACAAATTGGTTCCTTTTTCTTTGGCAGGAAAGACATTATATGAGAAAAAAGGCCAGGAAGAAACAGCAATACTCAGATTTCAGACAAAAAAATTAGAAAATCTTTCTTTTTATCATGATGTGAAGTTCAGAGTGACTGCATGCTATGATTACTCTACATATCTTGTTGCTGATATTTGCGTGAATTTGGATTCAGCAGATTCTACTAAAGTAACAAAAGGAGTGTGTGAATTTCAACCCCTTAAATTTTCAGGTCAAGGCGCACCTATTGGAGTTTCATTGATAGATGTAAGAATATTGCCTTGGGACACAACATACAGGCCAGAATTTTATATTGAATTAACAAATTATGCAGAAGGTACTGTTTTGAATATATATGACATCCAAAAAGCATGTTCAAATCAACCAATCAACAGGTCTACAATAAACATTGTGCATTTCAATGGCACATTTATGGGCAAGCCACTAATTTGTTCTCCTCAGGATATTTTGATAAAGGACAATATAGGCAAGACAAGATGCTGGACAGAACGTTTTCAGGAAAATGAGCTTGCCTCAAGAAGGTCTTTCCTTTCTCCTTTAATAGTAAAATTCGATTATGGTTATACCCAAACCTGGACAACAGGAACAAGAATAACAAAGATTCCTAGTTAACTTTATCACTCAACAATACTAAATATTTTTTATCGTCAAAAACTCTTTTATTCTAAGCAGTAAATTTTAACAGTAAACTTTAAATATCATTTTAGAAAAGTTTAAATATACTATTTTTTAAAGATAGCTTATAATGAAAAGATATATAATGGAAAAATCCACAAAGCTCATGTTATTTTGTATCTTATTAACTCTTCTAATGTTTGGGTTTTCTTGTGGCAAAGATAGAAGCAGTGCAAAAAGATCAAGCACAGCCTATCTAACAGGCACTGAGGGTCTGACATTAAGGCTTTTGCCTAATGCTCCGCCTGCAGTGGTCTATAATGGAGATGAGTTTGAGTTTTTGATAGAAGTTTATAATAGAGGAGGATTTCCAAATGAATATACAAAAGATCTCTTTGGTGGAATGATGATTGAACTTCCATTAGAAGCAAAATTATATGTTTCAGGATTAGATACAACATATTTCCCAATATTCCAAGGTTATGATTATTCAAACAATCTCTGCGATCCAAGACCAGAAAGTACAGGCTGCACAATCGCGCCTGATCTGTATGGAAAAGACCCATACAATTCTTTAGGCAACTCTGAGCTGATGACAATAAAAGCCAAAGCAGATTTAAGAGGAATACCTACCTCAATGGAGCAGAAGTATAAAGTAGAGGTTTGCTATAAATATGTGACTTATGCAAATCCCTCTGTATGCATAGATCCAGATCCATTTACACAGCGTATTGAGAATGAAATATGCTCACCTCATGATGTTACATTAACTTCTCAGGCAGCACCTATTGCTATAACAAGAATAGAACAAGAGACAACATCCTCAAAAACCAAGTTTAGGATATACATAAGGAATCTTGGCAGAGGATTCCCATATTCTCTCGTCGAATCTATAAAAGGAGAGAAAATATGTCCTGATTTTGATTATGAAGATATCAATAAAGTCAGGTTATCGTCTGTTTATGTTTCAAACATAGAAATAACTCAAACCTGCAGACCGCTTACTCCAGAAGGTGAAATACGGCTGATAAATAATGAAGCAGTAATTACTTGTGAATTTTGTCATGGAAACAAAGGCACGGGTTTAGCACCACCAACAAACCCATTTACTACAAATTACGTTTATGGAGGAAGTCCTATTGTTTGCGTTCCTGACGCTGCAAAAGGATTATCTGCTTATGAAACTCCAATAAGAATAGTGCTAGGATATGGTTATTATGATTCCATACAAGGATCATTAAGGATATTACAAAATTAATTGACTTAGGAAAGGAGGTGTTTAGATGAATAAGAAATTTTTTGTGATATTGGCTCTCTTAATAGTTGTTATAACAATTTTCGGTTGTGGAAAACAAGAAACACAAACAGGTTCAACAGAACCATTTATTGGCGGAGTTGGTGGACTTTCATTGGAATTCATGCCAGGTATGCCGCCGCCATATGTTTTTGATAATAAAGGCTATCCATTTGGAATAGGATTAAAGATAACAAATAATGGCGAAGCAGATATTAAAGGAGCAGCAGATGGATATGTTGAGCTTTCAGGAATAAATCCTTCTGACTGGGGCGTTTCATCAGCAGACCTTAAGAAACCTCTGCCGGCTCTAAAAGGCGCAACAAAGAATTTTGATGGTACAATACTTCCAGGAGACCAAGATGTTATTGAATTCCCAAACCTTAATTACCAGAGAAATATAAGAGGCAACACTCAAACTACAATAGCAGTAGATATTTGCTATAATTACATTACATATACCTCAACATTGGTGTGTGTGAAGGAAAATTTGCTGGATGCAATAGTGTCTGATGAAACTATCTGCAAGATCTCAGGCTACAAAGATGCAAAATCATCTAAATCTCCCATACACATTACCAATTTCAGACAAGAGCCGCTAGGACAGGACAAGCTGCAGTTCACATTTGACATTGAGCATGTGGGTAATGGACGCATCTTCAAATATACAGAATCAGTCTGCGATGATGTTGTAACAAATCCAGAAAGAAACAAGGTATATCTAAAAATAACTTCTGAGCTAAATGGGAGAAAACCAGTTTGTTCAGGATTGCAAGGAGTATCAGCAAGTTCTTCTGAAGGATATGTGCAGTTATTTGAAACAGAGTCAAGAGCAGTAGCTCCAAGAAAAGTTTCATGCACTCTGGATGTCTCAGGTATCAAGGGCAAGTTTGAGCATCAACTTGATATTGAGCTCATCTACAAATATCTTGACAGAGCACAGACCTCTTTAGAAATAAGAGATGTTTCAGCTCAATAAATTTTGATTTATTTTTTCTTTTTAATTTTCTCTTTTTATTTATTATTTACCCGCAACACCCATTCTTGCCAGCAGGCAGTCTAGCTGTAAGTATTCGTCAGAGCCCTCGGTCATTCTAAACTCTATTTCACCACAATAATCTATAAGCTCCATTTTCTTGTGCTTGTCTATATTAATGTCTAGAATATGTTTTTGTATTTGTTTAATCATGTCAAGACCTGAAATTCCATAAGTGAGCATTGTATCTATTAATTTTGCTCTTGCTTTTACAAAATCTCCTTTCACAGCAAGCTCAAGAACCTCTTTGACCTCTTTTGGCCTTGCCATTGCAGCCATTGAGAAAACATTTTCAGCATATATGCTTTTTCCGAGTGAAGCGCATGCTTGCATTATGTTCTCTAATTTTCTGAGGTCGCCTTCACAGGCTTCATACAAAGCATCTTTAGCGTCTTTGTCAATAGAAAGTTTTTCATTTTTTGCGATTCTTTCGATAATTTCAAAAACATCATCTTTCAACAAAGGCTTGAACCTGAAAATAGCGCATCTTGATTGTATGGGTTCAATGATTTTGGAGGAATAATTCGCAGATAATATGAATCTACAGGTCTGGGTAAAATTTTCCATTGTTCTTCTGAGAGCTTGTTGGGCTTCTTTTGTAAGAGCATCACACTCATCAAGATAAATTATTTTGAAAGGCACATCTCCAATGCTTCTTGTTCTGGCAAAATCTTTCACTTTTACCCTGATAACCTCAATACCTCTTTCATCAGAAGCATTTAGTTCAAGGAAATTTCCTCTCCAATTTTCTCCAAAAAGTTTTTTCGCGACAACAATTGCTAAAGTAGTCTTGCCTACGCCAGCAGGACCAGTAAAAAGCAAATGAGGCATATTCTTGTGCTCAACAAATGCTTTTACGCGAGAGACAACATCTTTTTGGCCAATGATTTCAGAGAATTCTGATGGCCTATATTTTTCTGTCCAGATCGAATGTTCCATTTTATTTCACAATAAATTTGTACTATAAATAGATTATCTTTTAAGAAATTAAAAGATTAAATATTAAAAAAATAATTAAATGATATCTTCTTCAGCAATCACTACGAAATCTCCTATTGCCATAACACTAGAATAAGGCACAAGATAAGCTCCGCCTTTATCCTTCTCAAGCTCTAGCCTAGAGATGTATTCAGTAGGATTAACAACAACCAGGTGAATGAGCTCTCCTGTTCTTGTTTCAAAGATTATATCTCCTATTTCACCAAATTTTTTGCCTGTTTTAGAAACAATAGTCTTGCCAATCAGTGCCTTAGATAATAATTTGCCTTCTTCCATCATATCTCCCCTTTTATTTATTATGAAAAGACTAAAAAAATCTTACTACCTAAATATATAAATGTTTCGCTAGACATTTGTGTTCATAATTTGTGACAAAAGGCCTTTAGGAATAGGAATTTTATGTTTTTTAGTTCTTAAAATATTATATTAAAATTTCCAACAAAAAAATTTGAAAAATTTTCAATAATATTAATAGTGCCTAAAAAAAAGTGATTTTATTTTTTAAGAGTATTTTAAGCCATTTTTTTGCATAAAATTTCAATAAAACTTAATAATTTTTACTAAACTTTTTCATTATTAACTTCTTTTCAAATCATAATAGTGCCCAATTATTACTCACTTTTATCAATAATATATATAAATATATCAAAAATTTCATTTTTTTTGGTTTTTAATAATTCACAAACTTTATATTGTTAAACTTTAAAGGAGCCAAAAGAATCCTAAAAAAGGGGGGTTAAGCATGGGTTTGTTTAGAAAAAGAAGAACTAATATAGATTCGAAAAACGAACTTTCTTTATTATCAAATAATATAGCCAATTCTTTTAGACATGTTAAATATGTTAATGAAGTTCTCAACCAAAAAGTTGATCATCTACACACTAAACATGAGTACTTAAAAAAACACCACGAAGAGAACTTAAACCTAATTTATCAGTGGATTAATCACTTTAACAAGCTCCATAAAGAGCATGACAAAAAAGTCACAGTTATCCTAGAAATGCTTCAGAAACTTAAGGATATCTTAGAAGTTATGTCTCAGGTAGATGACGAGTATATCAAAAGTATAATCGACTCTTATGTTGAGATTCCTAAAATAGACCGCGACCAATTAAAGAAAGAAATTCTTGAAGAGCTCGCAATAACAAGAACAACAATAGAAAAGGTTGCTCTTCAGGAAAGGCCTTCTAACGTTACTAACGATAATATCGTTAAGGATATAACGCGTTATAACGTTTCTAATGTTCTTACCAGCTCGGAAAAAAGGATATTAAGCTTGTTATTTGAGTCTACAGTGCCATTATCATATTTTGATATAGCAAATAAGCTCAATATGAGCCCCAATTCAGTAAAGGTCTATATTAATGCTTTAAAAAATAAAAATTATCCCTTAGAAGCCTTTTCTGGCCCAGGAAAACTTAAATTATACGCCATTTCAAATAAGGAGAAAATAAAGAAGTTCTACAACTATGAGTAATTTTTGAAAAAAATTCAACCGTTATAACGATTTTTCTGTAAAACATGTTTATAAGACTTATTATAACGTTATAACCGTTATCGTTATCGTTATATAACGTTATAACGATTTCATAACGATTATAACGTATTTATGAGCCTTAATAAGACATTATAAAAAATATCGTTATAACGTTAATTTAACGTTATATTAAAATAAATATAAAAACCCTAAAAACCTTATTATTATTAACCAGAAGCCGTTATAAAATATTTTCAGATATGGTGGTGCATAGGATTATGATGTAAAATATGGAATTAACAGATAAAAAATTTTTAATAGATGATAAAAAAAATAATAATTCTATAATATAAAAATCAGAAATATAAATTAAAAGCTAACAAAAAAATACAATATGAAACATTTTTATAATAAAACTCAATTTTGATTTAAATAAATACTATATCCAATTCCATATTTTTTTAGGCACTATGATTCTTATATGATTTTTAAGCAAACATATTTAAGAAAGACCTTCTAAAACCTTTAAAGCTTTAATTTAACACATTCAACTAAAAAAATAAAAAAGAATATTTTTTTAGCATCAAAATAAAAATAACTACAACAAATACCTGAAATAATTAATATTTATCAAAATTTAAGACAGAAAGGCAAATAGAATGGCTAAATTATCCTTAAAAGAAAGAATAGACCTGATTAAACAAGTAGGAGAAGAGATAATAGGAGAAGAAGAACTAATAGCCATGCTCAGTGATGAAAAATATACTCCAATAGCTTATGATGGTTTTGAACCTTCTGGAAGAATACATATTGCTCAAGGCCTGCTTAGGGCCATTAATGTAAACAAGCTCACAAAAGCAGGCATACATTTCAAGTTTTATGTTGCAGATTGGTTTGCTTTGATGAACAACAAAATGGGTGGAGACCTAGAAAAGATAAAAAAAGTAGGCAAATATTTTATTGAAGTCTGGAAAGCCTGTGGTATGGATATGAAAAATGTAGAATTTATCTGGGCCTCTGATTTGGTCAAAGATCCTGAATATTGGCTCAAAGTCATAAACATAGCAAGATTAAATACTGTATCAAGAATAATGCGATGCTCACAAATTATGGGAAGAAAAGAAGGTGAAGAGCTTTCAGCTGCACAGATTTTCTATCCTTGCATGCAATGTGCAGACATCTTTCATTTAAAAGTTGATATAGCACAATTAGGCATGGACCAAAGAAAAGTGAATATGCTGGCAAGAGAAATTGCTCCAAAACTAAAATTCAAAAAACCAATTGTTGTTTCCCATCATATGCTAATGGGTCTGACAGAACCACCCAAGACAGATTTAACTGGAGCAGATGCAGCAATAGCAAAAAAAATGTCAAAATCAAATCCAGATTCAGCTATTTTTATGACTGATAATGAGCAAGAAATAAAGAGAAAGATAAACAAAGCTTATTGTCCTGAAAAACAAGTAGAAGATAATCCGATTCTAGAATATTGCAAATATATTGTTTTTGAAAAAACCTCTGAACTTACAATCGAAAGACCGGAAAAATGGGGCGGAAATATAACTTTCAAATCATACAAGGAATTAGAGAATGCTTATGTCAAAGGCGAACTTCATCCAGCTGACCTAAAAGCAGCAGTAGCCAAAGCAATAAACGAATTCCTGATTCCTATAAGAAAGCACTTCGAAAAGAACCCAGAAGCAAAAAAACTCAAGGAACTTGTTGAATCATATGAAGTAACAAGATAGTTTATCATTTAAATTTTTTTCATTTAATTCATATTCATAAAAATTTTAATACCCTATCTTTTCCTTGAACTCTTCGAAAGCCACTTTTTTCTGCTCTTGTATTTTGTTGAATATCTCGATAAAAAGATCCTTATCCATATCCAAACCAGTCTCTACCAGAAGCTTTGCAAACTCTTTTGCTGATTTTACATTATTCTCAAGCTTATATTCAAACAATTTTTTGAGCGTCATATCGCAGAAATAACCCTCATTCATTTCAAGCACGCTTTTTCTTTTTTTGTACCTGACTAGTCTTTGTTTTGTATCATACCTCACTCCTTCAAGCACTAACTCATCACCCTCTTTCTGAAAACCATGCTTCACCAGCTCAAGCTCAATTACCATATCCAAGATATTCTTGATATTGTTCTTTTGTACAAATTCTCCTATATTCTCCATCTTGAAGTATTCAAAAAAATTAAACTCAGCGATTTTTGTCAATTTGAGAACTTTGCCTAAATATCCTATAATTTTCTGCCTTGGCTGATTCTTTTCCTTGTCCCAGTAATTCTCGACTTCACAGGCATACTTGTAAATGACATTATTCTTTTTTCTTTTCTTTACCCTGACAAAGCTCATAAATTTTTTTGGGCACTATGTTTTTTTTAAATTTTTCTTTTTTTTGATGTTTTTTTTAAATTCCTAAGATTTTCAAAAAAAAATGAAAAATAATGATAAAATATAATAAAAATAATAATAAAAAATAATCATAAAAAAAATCAAAAAATATAATAAAAATAATAATAAAAAATAATCATAAATAATAATAAAAAATAATCATAAAAAATAATAAAAAATAATCATAAAAAAATAATAAAAAAAATATAAGAAAAAATAATA